>NZ_JACJQS010000006.1:0-151075 GCF_014696755.1 Anabaena sp. FACHB-1391
ATTGATCAAAATGTGTTTGATATTCAACAGGGTGTAGCGATTTTAATTGCTGTGCGGGAAAAAGATCAACCTGATTATGGTTCTACTGCTTATAAATCCAGAGATGGTGTTAAAGAAATGGCCAAGGTGTTATATTATGATCTTTGGGGAAAGCGTGAGGATAAATATAATTTTTTAGAATCTGCAAGTTTAGATAATATTGATTGGATAGAAGTAAAACCTACTGAACCTAATTACTTTTTTGCACCGAAAAATCTTGATTATGAAGATGAATATAAAAGAGAGTTAAGTATTACGGATATATTTCCTATTTATGCTGCTGGTGTGAAAACTAGAAGGGATAATGTATGTGTTGACTACGATAGAGAAACTCTAATAAATCGTTTTCGTGATATTTCTATAAATACTAATTTAGAAGAATTAAAACAGAAATACAATATCAAAGATACAGAATATTGGAGTTTAGAAAAAGCTAAGTTAGATATTAAACAAGATGAAATTGAATCAAAACTACTAGTATATGCTTATAGACCATTTGATAATCGTTGGGTTTATTATAATCCTAAGATTATTGAAAGGGGAGATAGTCGTAAAGAATTAATGGGACATTTGCTAAAGGGTAATAATATTGCGTTACTCTCCTGTCGTCAGCAAGTTGAACCTGGTTTTTATCATATATTTTGTTCAGAAATTCTCACAGAACATTGTACTGTATCGTTAAAAAGTAGAGAAGCAACTTATGTTTTTCCTCTTTATATCTACCCAAATACAGAAAATAAACAAACAAATCTTTTTGTAGAAAAAACTCCTAACCTATCCCCAAAATTCTTAGAAGCTATTAAAGAAAAACTTGGTAAAATACCCCCACCAGAACAAATTTTTTACTATGCTTATGCTATTTTTCACAGTCCTACATACCGCACTAGATACGCTGAATTTCTAAAGATAGATTTTCCCCGTCTTCCCTTAACTAGTAATCAAAACCTATTTAACTCCTTAGCTATCAAGGGAGAAGAATTAGTTAATTTACATTTAATGAAATCTCATACACTCAATAATTTAATGACAACTTATCAACAAATAGGAGATAATCAAATTACTGAGGTTACTTATCATTCAGAATTGCAAAGAGTATATGTTAATAAACAGAATTACTTTACCAATATTCCTCAACATATCTGGGAATTTAAAATCGGAGGATATCAAGTATTAGATAAATGGTTAAAAGACAGAAAAAACGCCAAAAGAGAATTATCTACTCAGGAAATTAACCATTATCAAAAAATTGTTATCTCTTTAACAGAAACTTTCCGAATCATGGAGGAAATTGATCAAATTATTCCTCATTTTCCCCTCAAATGAATATTCGCTTCTACCCATTGAATTACTTGATAACCAAGATTAGTACCATTAAGTCGATCAATTTCCCTGACTCCGGTAGGACTTGTCACATTAACTTCCGTAAGGTAGCCACCAATGACATCAATACCAACGAAAATTAACCCATCTTGACGGAGTTTTGCGGCTAAATGAGTGCAAATTTCCTCTTCTCTTGGGGTGATATTAGTTTTTGCGACAGTACCACCAGTTGCCATATTATTACGAAAATCACTACCGCTGGCAATACGATTAAGCGCGCCTATGGCTTGACCATTAAGTAAGATAATCCGTTTATCTCCCTCCTTGGCTTGAGGTAAATAATTTTGTACCATGACGGGAATTTGACCATGAACTGTGCTAAGTTCAACAATAGAATTAAAATTGCGATCGCTTGCTTGTAAAAATAAAATTCCTTCTCCAGCTTTATTTCCCAGTGGTTTGAGAATTGTCGCTGCTTTGGCTACCACAAACTCGCGGATAACCTGTTTATCAGCACTAACAATGGTTTCGGGAACACATTCCCGAAACTGAAGGGCGTACATTTTTTCATTCGCACTACGAATACCAGCAGGGTTATTGATGACTAGAGTTTTATTTTGGTCAATATAATCCAAAATATAAGTAGCATAAAGATAAGCGTCATTTATTGGTGGATCAGTCCGCATAAATACGGCATCCATTTCTTCTAAAGGAATAAAAACCCTAGGGCTTAATTTAAACCAATTATCAACCGCTAACCAACGTCCCTCCACCAACTTTACAGGAACAAGCTCTACTTGTTGGGATACAGCCCAAGCTTTGCCATCAATTACACTTAGTAAATTTGCTTGAGTTATCCATATTTCATGTCCCAAAATTTGCCCTGCTTCCATCAGTGCCACACTGGTATCATGACATGGATCAAGTTTATGTATAGGATCAATAATAAAAGCCAGTTTCACCCTTTATACCTCTGTTATCCATGAATTTTCACATTAAAGAATATTCAAGATCCCCGACTTCTCAAATTCATTTATGTATCTCAGAGCAAGAAAAATGAGAGTAGGAACTTGGGGATCTGATACATAATCTTTTAATCTTAATTAGGTAATTAAGATGCTAACATCTCATCTAATTTACCTTGACGTTCTAAAGCGTGTATATCATCACAACCACCTATGTGATGATCATTAATAAAAATTTGGGGTAGAGAACGTCTACCATTAGCTCGCTGTGCCATTTTTGCTCTTGCGTCCTCATCTCCGTCAATACTATATTCAGTAAAATTAACACCTTTATTGTTCAGTAGACTTTTAGCACGGAGACAAAAAGGGCAAGTTGACCAAGTATAAATTTCTACTTTTGCAGTCATAATATTCTCAACAAAACGTCATAATTCTTAATTTTACTGATCAGGATAGGTAAAAGGCAACTAATAGCTGTTAATTACCAATTACCAATTACCAATTACCTATTACCTATTATCTATTCCCACTCAATAGTTCCTGGTGGTTTAGAAGTGATATCATAAACCACACGATTAACCCCTTTCACTTCATTGACAATGCGGTTAGAAATGGCTTCTAGCACGTCATAAGGAATCCGCGCCCAGTCTGCGGTCATCCCATCCTCGCTGGTAACAATCCGTAAAACAATAGGATGGGCATAGGTACGTTTATCACCCATAACTCCAACGCTGCGAATGGGTAAAAGGACAGCAAAAGCTTGCCAAACCTGATTATACAAGCCGCGTTGGTTAATTTCTTGACGGACGATTAAATCAGCATCTCGCAAAATATTTAAGCGTTCAGCAGTGACCTCCCCTAAAATGCGAATTGCTAAACCCGGTCCGGGAAAAGGTTGACGTTGGACAATTTCTTCTGGTAAACCAATAGAACGACCAACTTTACGAACTTCGTCTTTAAATAGTTTCCGCAGCGGTTCTACCAGTTTAAATCTCAAGTCTTTTGGTAAACCACCCACATTGTGATGACTTTTAATTTTCACTGCTACCCGTTCCCCAGTTTTGGGGTCAACATTGGTATCAGCAGATTCAATCACGTCTGGATAGAGTGTTCCTTGAGCCAAGTAGTCGAAGTGTCCAAGATTCTTGGATGTTTCCTCAAAAACGCTGATAAATTCATGTCCAATACGCCGACGTTTTTCCTCTGGGTCTGTGACTCCAGCGATAGCTGAGATAAATCGCTCACGGGCATTGACATATTCTACAGGAATATGGAATTGTTCTTTAAATAACTTTACTAACCTTTCGGGTTCTAATTTCCGCATAAAACCCTGGTCAATAAATACACAGGTTAACTGTTCACCAATGGCTTTATACAAAAGAAAGGCCAAAGTAGAAGAATCTACCCCACCAGACAATGCTAATAATACCCGTTTATCCCCTACCTTGGTGCGAATTTCCTGAATGGCTTCCTCAACAAAAGCCGCTGTTGTCCAAGTAGGTTCACATTCACAGATATGATAAACAAAATTACGAATTAAAGCTAAACCACCCTGAGAATGGACGACTTCGGGGTGAAACTGTACGCCATAAAGTTTTTTGTCGTGATGAGCGATCGCTGCACAAGGTGTATTGTGGGTATGGGCAAGCAGTTCAAAGCCTGGAGGTAGGCTTGTAACTGAATCTCCATGACTCATCCACATAGTTGTACCCTCTTCGACATTAGTTAATAAGTCTGTAGGATCATCTATATATAGAGATGCTTTACCATATTCACCTCGTTCCGCTTTGGTAACTTCCCCACCCAATTGATTAACCATCAATTGCATACCATAGCACACTCCCAGAACTGGTATTCCCAACTTCCAAATTTCTGAGTCACAATGGGGAGCAAAGTCACTATATACAGAACTAGGGCCACCAGAAAGAATAATACCTTTGGGGTTAAGTTGACGTAACTGTTCCGCTGTGGTGCGGTAGGAAAGAACTTCGGAATATACTTGAGTTTCGCGGATACGACGCGCAATTAACTCAGAATATTGAGAACCAAAGTCTAAAATTACAATTATTTGCTGTTTCAGGTTCCCCAAATTTTGTTGTGTTTGAGGTACTTCAACCGTTGGTAGAGTCACCGCTGTATTCATGGTAGCCAAGGTGTGTCGTTAAGGATAGAAAGTCACAGTCTGTGATTTTGATGATTTTTGTGATTAATAGTCATAACTGTTAAATTAATCATCGAAATCAAATTCAAATTTCAAATTTAGTATTAAAAAAAATATTTATTTGAGTTATTTATACCAATTTAAGACCAAGCAGCCAGATTAGACTAGTAGATTTCAATTATCATTAACCGCAAAGACGGATAAGTTAATTGATAAATTTGATAATTCTGGAGTGACTATTTGCCTACTTTAAATTGGTATGATGATAATTCTTATTAATTTAGCACAATTTTTCCAGTAAGATACAACCAGTTTTGCTTTTTACAAAAATTTGGCGATCGCGGTCAAACAGGACGCAACCGCAAGCTATACTAGTTTTACCTTGTTCATTGTGGCTATTGATATATACTTGGCTACGGGTGTCAATTGCTTCAGCAATTGCACTATAGACTAGATTTACCCAATTACTACCAGTATTAATATCAAGGTTTTTCAGGTGTTTTAGTGCTGCTTCGGCTGTAGGACTGTGAAAAATGGTTTGAATATCGGTCGCATTTAAACCGAGCATAGCACAATGGCTGGTTAAAATTTCCCGACGACCATCAGCCAAATGATGATGGGTGTGAAAAATTCCCCCCGCTAGTTTCATCAATTTACCATGATAACCAAATAATAAAATTTCTTTGACACCTAAGACATCAGCAGCTACTAACATTGGTCCCAACCAATTGGCGGTTTTTATCAACTGTGCGGGATTTATACCGATTTTCTGGGCTAAATCTAGCCCATTTTCCCCAATACAAAATACCAAAGTTGTAAATTTACTAGCCCTTTCCTCTAGATTAGCACGAAAAGCCGCTAATTGATCCGGTGTGCTTAAAGGTTGAGAAATACCCGTTGTTCCCAGTAAAGATAGTCCCTCTACTACACCAAAAGCTGAGTTAGAAGTACGGATGGCCAGCGATCGCCCTTCTGGTAAAATAATAGTAACTTTGATTTTTTCCGTCTCTGTTAATAATTTACGTAAATTTTCCTGAAATAACCGTTGAGCGTAAGTATAAATTGCGGCTTTACCATCATCATTGAGTTTTTTCCCAATACCTTCTCCACCCTGAATAATTACTGATTCTCCATCTCCTTCGTACCATTCTACCACGGACCAAATTGGTGTATTTTTAGTTAAATCCAGATTATCACCAGGATCACTGCGAGTCATAGCCAGGGCTTGATTTTCTGATATTCCTGCTACTTGGTCAATGGGTATTTCTCCCATTTTAGCAGGTTCAAGCAAGTCTATGGAGACAGAATTTATATTTTTACGATAACGTAGCCAATGTAAAGCCGCAACAGCAGCAGCACAAGCGAAAACTGGTAAAGTGTATCCAGAACGGGACATAGTGACAATTGAAAATTCAAAAAACCCTGACTAATCTAAACACCAACTTCCGACAATAAAACCTGCATATTTTCCCAGGAAATATCCTTTTCCAGATAACGGGGTGACTCAGGATGATAGGGACTTGCTATTCTATCAATAGTGATAATTTTAGCAGCTTCAGATAACACAGGAACATCAGGATCAAAAGCAGTTGAACGCATTAAAGAACTAGAAAAGCCTTTAAAAACAGCAATTGTATCAGTTTCACCGTCAACTTCCACATTGATAATAAGCACCTCTTGTGGTCTTTTAACTGTGTATTGTTCCAGTCTTTTACTAATAGGACTATTCATAATTTTAACATGAGTGACCTTTGAGCGACTTGCCATGAGACACAATTAATGTGTAGTCGAACGTCCATATTTACTGAGTTTGAACGCGACAAAATAACTTAAATACACTATGTAAAATCCCAAAGTAACTATACCGATAAAACCGAGAAAAGCAGGTGTACTCTTATGGTGGAAATAGTCTTTAAAGACTAATGGTGCTTCCAACCAAACACTACAGTAAGGAGTTTTCAGCGTATTAGCCGAAAAAGCGCAACGTAAAAAAGGTAAAAGGGCTAACGCTCCTAAACTACAATAAACCGTTGTTGCCCAACGCCAAGAGGTAAAAATCAGTTTTAATGCACCTTGGGGATGATACTCAATTTCATCATTGATATCCACCCAAAACCATAGTGCCATAGGGACGAGAATCCGTGCCATTAAAGCAGATATAAAACCAACTCCCAAGCCACCAATCATTAAATAGATAGTAATGGCTAATAGACTAGCTACACGCCAGTAAATCATTAATAAGCGTTGCATGGCTTCAGATTTTTGCACAAATGCCCAAATTAGGAGAATTATGGGAATAATCAGCACAAATAATAATTCTAGCCAATAGTCCATCCAAACATAGGGGCGAAACCATACTTCTGTCATAGAGTCAATAGAAAACTAGAAAAATTTGTAACTGGATATTTGATAGCGTAGCTTGTCTTGAGCCATGAAAGAAAAAAAGTCAGTTTTGGTATTCTGTTCAAAAGTGAAAAACGGGGGGTTTATTCCCCGTCTGGTGCAAAATTCCCGTAAATTGTCACTTAGTGAAAAAAGTACAACTGCTGGTTTTAGTCTTCATAAAGACGGCACTCATCTGCGTCTGGATTAGCATCGCAATACTTTTCTAGAGAGTTTTTAGGCTTGTCTTGGCTCTGGTGAGATGCTGCGGCTTGAAGTTCTTCTACTGCGTCCCAAGCAGCAGCACACGCAGCGGAATTACTACCGGAAATGTCGCATACAGCCCGAGCTTCTTCAACTTCTTCTTGGATTTTTGCTTGGATATCGCTATTGGTTTGGGTATTAGTCATGATTGTGTCCCGTTATGTTTTGTTTATACCAATATAGAACAACTTTGGAAATGGCAAGTTTTCTTTCTATGAATAACCATTCTTACACTTTTAGTGATAATTCGGTTGGGTAATATCATCTAAACTGACAATTCCTGACCATTGCACCTTTTTCTGCTGTTCTCGACGATAGGAAAAGAAATGTTCTGGAGTTTGGAAAGTACAATAGGGTGCGATGGCAATTTGTTCTAAACTAACTCCCAACTGTTCCAACTGTAAAGCATTTACCTGACGCACATCTAAACGCACTTTTCCCGGTTCTGTATCACTGAGTAAAGGTGAATTTGGTAAATCACGCAAAGCAGCAATAATTTTTTCTGGTTCGTTGTGTGGTATAACGCTACTGCCAATTTCTGCGGCTACTTCCACCGCCACTTGATAAACTTCACCCGCAATAGCCGGACCCATTGCCACACGCAAATCTGCTAAATTACTGCCGTGGGCTTGCATTCTATGAATAGCTGCCGGGACAATTTTCGCCGCAGTACCGCGCCAACCAGCGTGTAAAGCCGCTACTTGTCCAGTTTTGACATCTCCAATCAAAACAGGTGTACAGTCAGCAGAGGCCACCCAGACAGCTTGTAAAGGTTGATGACTAATTAAACCATCTGCTAAAGCCAAATCATCATCACTGATGTTAACATAATGATCAACTTCCTGGGGAGTCAAAACAGTATTGCCATGTACCTGTTTTAAGCGATAAACTAAGGCCTCTGGTTGTAGTGCCTCAGTTAGCTCATGAGGTAGACGTGGCCAAAACCGTTGGGTAAAGAAACCATGAGGCCAGGGTTTTAGAAGATTACAAGTTAGGTAGGGTAGACCTTCCCAATTGTGCCAATGCCAAGTGTGCATCTTTAACCAAACCTCAACAGAAAATTAACAACTTTCAATCAATTCAATGTTAACTTGAACAACGGCCAAAACAGATTTGCCAAAAAGCCAAAAAAATCTTCAAGTCAATTATGGGGCAATGCAGTGGAATTTAATCGGCAACTTTTGGTAGATAGCTTAAAAGCAGAATATAAGCATCAAGACTTACCATTCTCCCTACATATTTTTAATACATTATCCTCCACAAATCAAACCCTGTGGCAACTCATTCACCAAGGAGAAAAACCAGGCTGTATAGTTATTGCTACTCAACAAACCGCAGGGAGAGGCCAATGGGGTCGTCAATGGCAGTCTCCTGCTGGCGGTCTATATCTTTCGATGGCAATAGATCCTAAACTAGAAGCTACCAATAGTTATCAACTTACCTTGGCCAGCGCTTGGGGCATTACAGCACAATTACGAAAATGTGGTTTACCAGTGGGCATAAAATGGCCGAATGATTTAGTATTAAATAGTCGCAAATTAGGCGGCATTTTGACGGAAACCAAAGTTAATCAAGGACAAATCACTCAAGCCGTTATTGGTGTTGGTATTAACTGGGAAAATCAGGTTCCGTCCACAGGAATTAATCTGAAATTATGGCAAAATTCCCAGAATTATCAGATGATAGATCACCTAGAAATGCTAACTTCAAAGGTTTTACTAGGAATTAAGTCCGGTATAGAGTGTTTACAAGCAGAAGGAATAAGTATACTCTTATCTAACTATCTTGATGTCCTCACAAATATGGGTGATCAGGTTTATGTCAATAATCTTTTAGGTACAGTAGTTGGTGTAACTCAAGAGGGTAATCTCCGGTTAAAAATGACAACTGATGATCCAAAAGCACCAATAACACCCGAAATTTGCTGCCAACCAGGTACAATTAGTTTGGGTTATCGTCAAGCTTAGGTTTCATCTGGTAGGATAGTACACATCCATCCAACATTTAATGACATCATTTTCTTAGGTTTATTACACACAAAAAAAGAGAACAAATGACGCAGCATCATAAATCTGCCCATAAAAATTTTTACTTAAGTGGGATGAGTAAAGGTTTTGCTTCTAAACTACCGGGACGAGGCCTTTGTCTACTAACTAGCTTTAGTCTTATCGGTAGCGGTTTTGTGGCTGCAAGTGAAAGTTCATCAATATACAACATTGTCCCAACTATTGAGAATTCCCAACCAAAAGCAGCAGCCAAATCAGCTCAGCCAGAAACTATTGTGTCACCAACAGCACAACCAAAAACAGATTTTTCTGAACGCCAAGCTAGGCTAAAAAAAAGGCTAAGTAGTAAAAGTGGATATAGAGCTATACAAGCTATTAGAGATGCAAAATCCAGAGGTGAAAATGCTCAACAGTCGGAAGCTGACTCCCTAGCCAAAACACTCCCGGAAGTCTCCCGAACAACCAAAATCTCTGAGGAGACTACCATAGATACAGGGAGTAACGCAAAGGATTACAACAACAATTATATTGATCCCACTGAGTACAAAAATCCCGACACAGGTAACTATCAATCCCCAAGTTCTGTAGTAGTGACAGAACGTTCTAGAGGTTGTCGAACAATTTTAGGCGCAGGTGCTTGTGCTAAAACTACCCAAAATCGCCCCGTGGCTAAGTTTCAAGGATCATCACCGACTTGGCTGAAAAAAAGTGCAACTGCTAAATTACCGACCGTTTTCCCCGCCAAAAAATCAGCCTGGACACCTATAACTGGAAATAACAATCAGCAAAAGAATATTGCTGAAAATGTTACTAATAGTGACAGTAAAATTAGTCGGACTCGACATAATTGGCGGTCAAGGGCAATTGAAAACAGAACTGATACCCGCAATTATACAAGTCATACAAAAGCAGCCTATCATCGCCGTCGCTTTCTCCCTCATCCTGGGGAATTTAGCACTACAATTGTGAGCGCTAATCCTATCGCTCCCCCGGTGGGTAGTTTACCAGCACCAGTGATGGAGGGCAATGTTGCTCCTCGTGCCAGTATGGTGTCTTATAAGTTCTCCCTGGCATCAGTCTTACCAGAAGTTCCTTATACTAATACCATTGCCTATCGTGGTGGTAGTGGTTCGGGAATGATCTTCCCTCTAGCTATCGCTGCCCCAATTACTTCTTTGTTTGGCTGGCGAGTTCATCCTATCACAGGTGATAGTCGCTTTCACACTGGCACAGACTTGGGGGCACCCACGGGAACACCAATTTTAGCAGCAGCTAAAGGTCAAGTCGAGACTGCTAACTGGGTTAGTGGTTACGGTTTAGCTGTGATCATTAATCATGCTTCGGCTCAACAAACTCTCTACGGTCATATGTCAGAAATCTTTGTTCAACCCGGCCAATGGGTAGAACCAGGAACTGTCCTTGGCTTAGTTGGTAACACGGGTAATTCTACTGGTTCTCACTTGCACTTTGAAGTCCGTCACCTCACCCAAAATGGATGGGTGGCTGTTGACCCAGGTGTACAGTTAGAGGGTGGAATCAGTCAATTGATACAATCTCAGCGGATAGCCCAAGCTCGTTAATTAAGGTAGGGGGAATTGCCAATTCCCTCTACAAATACCCATTTTCTGCTAAAAATGCAGTTGTAATATCCCCTTTTTGATGGTGATTATTTCCAGGAGTGAGGAACTTTTCTACGTATTTACCCAAGATGTCTGCTTCTAAATTTACCCAACTCCCTGGGACTAAATGACTCAGATTGGTTTCGGCATAAGTCAGCGGTATGACTGCGACTGTAAATTGAGATAACTCTGATTTATATTCAGCGACCGTTAGGCTGATACCATTAACAGCAATACTACCTTTAGGAACAATATAACGAGCGATCGCATCGGGAGCAACAAAGGTCATTTCCCAGGAACTAGCAGTTTGTTTAGATGTTATTAACTGACCAATTCCATCTACATGACCCATGACAAAATGACCACCGACTTTACCACCTACTCGCAGCGATGTTTCTAAGTTAACATATCTTTGCTGAGTTTCTTCTTGACCTAATGTTGTGCGCCCGAGGGTTTCTGGTGAAGCGGTGGCAATAAATCCATCTTTTAATATTTCTTCAACCGTCAGACAGACTCCATCTACAGCTATACTATCACCATAAGCCAAGTCCTGAACGATTGTCTGTGGCTGACTAAGATAACTAATCTGCCACAAATCTCCCCCACGGGGTTTTATCGTTCCTAAACCTTGAATTAATCCTGTAAACACAGCTTTTGCGAAAATAATTTTATTTATTGCCTAATTTTGGCGGAAATCAACTCATAATTATCGGAAAAAATTTACAGCCCGTAGGTTTAATTTATTTCCCGATTTTGCTAAATGAATATTAACATATTAACATCACTCCCAGGGCTTACTTGAATTTAAAGGTTAAAGAAGGATAAAATATGAAGGATAAATAAATTAGTTGTTAATATGGTATGAAATAGGTTTATTTATACCTCATTGCTAGGAGACCACAACAACAGTCAACGAACCATTAATTTTTAATTTTCAGAAGAGTGTATTGTCTGCTACATAGTTCCAAGCGATTAAAGAATTTTAGAGGCTGAACCAATGATAGAAATGAAAGTCGCTGGTATAGCATTAGATGCCATCACCCGCAGCCCGATTGTACTCCTGAAAGATGGTTCAGATCGTCGCGCTTTGCCCATTTACATCGGTCAAGAACAAGCGAGAGCAATTATGGGGGCTATGGAAAATCAAAAGCCTCCTAGACCTTTAACCCATGACCTGATGGTAAATATGCTGGAGGCGTGGAATATGACCTTAGATAGAGTCATTATTCATACTCTGCAAAAGGATACCTTTTATGCTGCGTTAATTCTTCAGCAAGGGGATGTCAAAAAAGAAATTGATGCTCGTCCCAGTGATGCGATCGCTATTGCCCTACGTACAAATACCCCTATTTGGGTGATGGAAGAAGTAGTCGCTGATGCTTCTATCCCCGTAGATCGTGATGCTGATGAAGCTGAACAGGAGGCCTTCCGCGAATTTATTTCTAATCTCCGTCCCGAGGACTTAATTAAGCGGTTTGGCAATGGAGAAAGCTAGTACCGCAGGAAAGTATTGAGTAATAATTACTGAGTTGTCAAAGCTGAGAATTGAGAAAACACAAAAAAAATTATTTTATTATTTCTCTATTCTTTCCTCAACTCAGCCATCATTTACTTAACTGGATAAATTGGATTCATGCAATATCGTCGTTTTGGTAAAACTAATTTACATCTTTCTGTTTTTTCTTTGGGAACAATGCGCTATTTAACTGATAGCGAAAATGTCCAGCAAACCATTGAAAAAGCCTTATCTTTAGGAATTAATCATCTAGAAACAGCTAGAGGTTATGGTGAGTGCGAAGCATATCTGGCTAAAGCTATTAAGGCTGGTTTATCAATACCTCGTCATCAACTTTATATTACTACCAAAATTCCGCCTACAGCGGATGCTGATACCATGCGTCAGTATATTGATGAATCTTTAAAACGGTTAAATTTAGATTATTTAGATTGTCTAGGAATTCATGGATTAAATACTTGGCAACATTTAGAATGGGTACAATCAAAAAACGGCTGTATGCTGGCTGTACAAGAGGCTATAAATGATGGCAGAGTTAGACATATTGGTTTTTCTACCCACGGTGGATTAGATCTAATTTTAGCAGCTATAAATACAGATTTTTTTGAATTTGTCAATCTGCATTATTACTATTTTTTCCAACGTAATACCGCCGCAATTCAATTAGCAATAGAGAAAGATATGGGGGTTTTTATTATTTCTCCCGCTGATAAAGGGGGAAAATTATATAGTCCACCCCAAAGATTAAAAGAACTTTGTCATCCATTCACACCCTTAGATTTTAATTATCGTTTTCTGCTAAATGATAAACGCATTACTACCTTGAGTATAGGACCAGCAAAACCGGAAGAGTTAGTAATATCTCCAGAAATTTTTGCTCATAAAAATGAATTAACAAAAGCGGAAATTGATATTTTAGAAAGATTAGAAACTCAGCAAAATAATGTTTTATTAACTGATAAATGTAGTCAATGTTATGCTTGTTTACCTTGTCCCGAAAATATTCATATTCCCGAAGTTTTAAGATTAAGAAATTTAGCCGTAGCCTACAATATGACAGATTATGGACAATATCGTTATGGAATGTTTGAAAAAGCCGGTCATTGGTTTCCAGGAATGAAAGCCAACCGTTGTACAGAATGTGGTGATTGTTTACCCAAATGTCCAGAAAATTTAGATATTCCTACCTTATTAAAAGATACCCATGAAAGATTACAAGGGAAAGCAGGAAGAAGATTATGGGAGTAAAAAAATCAAATGTAGAGATGTTACCAGCAACATCTCTACAAATATTAAAGATAATGGATATTTAAATTACGGAAATCTTTAAACATTAGTATTTTTGCTCCTGATTTCTTCGACTTCTGCTAATGTTTCCACCGTTAAAGGTGTAGATTGACTCGCACCAGAGAGCAGTTTTAAAAGATTAGGACGGGAATCATATAATAGATAGATAATGCGATCGCCAATTTCCCATTCTTGGGTAGCTGACATTACCTGTAAACGTTCTTCCCGTTCTAGCAAAAGAGGTATTAAAATCCCATCCTGAATTTTTTCTTGTATATGTTCTTGTTGAGATGCAAATTCTGCCACATTTAATGTAGTTGCACCTAACTTAACCTGTCCATTACTTAAATATTCATTCCAAGTTTTTATTGGTAAATCAGAAACAAAAGCCTGATCAACTTTACTATTAACCAAAGGAGAACCTTGAGGGTGACGGGGAAAAGCAGCTAAAACACAGGGGGGATTAAATTCCTCAGCTGCCCGTTGTGCTAAAACAAAATTTACCTCACCATTACTTGTAATTGCCAAAAAAGTACCCATTGAACCAATTCCGGCCTCTTCGAGTATTTCCCCGTCCAAAGCACTACTAGCAATTACCCTAAGATTTTGGGCTTCAGCTTGGGCTAAACGTTCTGGATCAGTATCAATCATCACGACACTTTCTCCCCGTTCTTGAAAAAAGCGAGCAATTAATAAACCCAAAGGATTACAGCCGACAATTACCGCCCCAGTTGCGTCTTGAGAAGTAATTCTTAACAATTTAACCAACCAGCCAGCGGTTAAACCTTGACAAAAAACTGTCATAATAATTGTTAAAAACACTAAAGCCTTAATTGAGTCACCACCATTAATGCCGCGTTGGGTGAGTAAAATCGCAAATAAAGAAGCCACAGAAGCGGAAACTATGCCTCTGGGTGCAACCCAACTTAAAAATAGTTTTTGTCGCCAATTTAAGTCACTGTTCCAAGTACAAAGAATGATATTAATGGGACGGACGACAAACATTAACACCAAAACAGTCAATAAACTCCCCCAACCCAAAGCCAAGACACTGGCAATAGATAAATCAGCCGCTAGGAGGATGAATAAAACAGAAACACTGAGAATGGTAAGTTGATTTTTAAAACTTCGCAATAAACGTTCTTCGGGAACTGAAGAGTTAGCAAATACCGCACCAGCCACCACTGTAGTCATAATTCCCGACTCGCTGCGGATGATTTGCGCTAGGGTGAATAATACCCATAACATTGCCAGTACAACCAGATTTTTCAGTTCAAAGGAGATGAAATTGGCCCGTTTGAAGATCCAACTCATTAAGTAGCCACCAATACCACCTATACCCGCACCTACACCGAAACGTAAGAGGAGACCAATAATGGCATTAATCGGGTCTGTATCACCGTTTAAAATCGTATCTAGGACTACATAAGCCAGAATAGCACCCACGGGATCAATGATAATCCCTTCTCCTTCTAACAGCGTTGCTACTTGTCTATCTACATTAATTTGTTGAATTAATGGACCAATGACAGTTGGACCAGTAACAACAACAATAGACGCATAGAGAAAAGCTATATTCCAAGGAAATTCACCCAACCAGTGAGCGGCCAGACTACCCCCCAACAGAGTGATCATTGTTCCCAGTGTCACAAGTAACTGTAAACTAACGGAAACCTTGCCCAACTCTTGCCGATCTAATTTCAGTCCTCCCTCAAACAAAATGATTGCCGTTGCTAGGGAAACAATCACTTCTAATCCTGCCCCTAGTAAGTGCGGTTGCAATAGTCCCAAACCGTCTTTACCCAAAAGAATGCCTAATAGCAGTAGTAAGACAATGCTGGGTAGCTTGAAATATGCAGCCATTACCTGGGCGCTAATGCCCGCAAAAACAGTGATCACCATCTGGATGGTGATTTCAAAAGGTGCTTCCATGTTGTAGATTTTGAGCCATAGATTTCAAATCAAAATCCTGTGTACAGAATCATATAGCAAGGAAACTGGTAAACAAGAGTATCTGGAGACCTTCATAGGCGGCGTTGCCCAAACCAAGCATGAATTTAGGTGTAGAGACGTTCCATGGAACTTCTCTACAAGAGTTTGGATATCATCAAAAATCATTTTCACACATCAAATCAGCAACGCCCATAGGAAAACAGTACCCACCAAAGTTATCTCACTAAGATTTTAGTAGATTTTATCCAACCGTCAGCAGTTTATTTCCCCTGCTCGCGCCTCTAACCCTTTCCCAGACTGCTCAAAAAAATTTTTTCCCAACCTATTGACATCCTCAAAAAAATCCGCTATATTGTTTAAAGTGATGAGAAACAAGCCCCCATCGTCTAGAGGCCTAGGACACCTCCCTTTCACGGAGGTAACAGGGATTCGAATTCCCTTGGGGGTACTAAGGAAGGGATAGAAAAGTTTTTTCTATCCTTTTATTCTTTCTAATTTCTTATTTTTTTGTAGTTCCTATAACCAAATAATTAGTTAGAGTATGGTTTCTAGAGAGCGCTGACGAATTGCTAAGAGGTTGGCTTGCAGGTCTTGACTGAGACGGCGTTCAATAATTGAGATTGGCATAGTCAGTTTAGGCCAAACTTGGATGGTGTAGCAAAGAGTAGTACCTTGTTGTTCACTGAGAAAACAAGGCTCTAAGCACCAAAAACCCGAAAAACCCTTAAAATCTCCTTCTACCATATTGAATTGGATTAATTTAGGAAATGATTCCTCTAAATCCAAAACCACACGGGCACAGAATTTAAAATTAAGTAAACTCGCTCTACCAATTTGTTCCAGTCGAATGCCTCCATTGGGATGTTCAAGAAGAGTGCTTTTGGCTAGATTGGGAATAAAATCAGGTAATGATTCATAGTCCGTGAGAATTTGCCAAACTTTTTCTACTGGTTGGGGAATTTGGATTATCGCGCTAATTTGGCGCTGTCTGTCTGATAATTTATCAACCTGAATAGCTACTTCATTGGTATCTAAGTTTTCTTCAGGAGAAATATTGTTACTGAGTGTAGAAGAATCAGTTACCATTGTTTTTTATTCTATTTACCTATAAATAACCCATAAAGCTGATATTTTGCATCCGAGTTAATACTAAAACCCATAGTGAAATGTTTAAAATCAAGTTGAAAGTGGTATTTTACCCAATTACAAGGGTATAAATGGGTAAAATTAACTAAAATTCCCAACTAGCCAGATAAACTTTCCAAGCTCAGAGGAAGCATATCACCATTTCTGGTTAATCCTAACAACATTGACTGTTGTGGTTCAATTAATTTACCTGTGAGGACACAACGTTGTTCTTGTTCCGCTATAGCACAAATACTGGCACGAATATCAGATTTAGAAAAACGCGGTTTCCACTCACCAGATTTTTGCTGGATATAATTCCACAGGATATCTCGAATTAGAGACTGATATCCTTGATTACCAGCCATATCTTTAAGTTTATCCTTTAGTACCCGTTCTAGACGAATACTAGTAACTTCCATATCAGTTGTTGAAATGCGTGTAATGGTTTGCATGATTTTTTCTCCTTACAGATATATACAGAGTAGTAATACAAGTGTAGTATCTTTAAAAAAATGTTCAATATAGCAAAATAGATTTCATATTTGAGGGGAGAGAACCGTTTTAAACCCTTCAACAACTGTGACAGTGAACTTACTGGGGAAATTGTGGTTAAGTCTTTGTGTTTATTGATAAGCTAACATTTGCAAAAAATATTTAGATAGATATACAAGCAAATCTAGAATAATAGAAGAGGATATTTATGGCTGCATTTTCAAGAGTTCAGGAACTGTGACAAATCGGTATCCTTGCTGTTTAAGCCCGCTAATAATTTCTGGTAAGGCTTTCACTGTTCTCTCCCGATTTCCTCCACCATCGTGCATTAACACAATTGCGCCAGGTTTTGCTCCTTTAAGAACATTTTTCACAAAGGCTTGAGGTTTAGCGCGAGGATCGGTGTCTGCTGAGGTGACAGACCAGAGGACAACGGAGTTTTTTTGATTTTTGGCATAAGCAGCTAATCCGTTGTTTAAATAGCCTCCTGGAGGGCGGAAAAAAGATGTTTTAACGCCTGTTGTCTTGTAAATTAGGTCATTTGTGCGTTCAATTTCACTTTTTGCTGTAGCTGCATCCATATTTCGATACCAATGATGCCAAGTGTGATTACCGATAGCGTGGCCTTCAGCTACAACTCGTTTAGCAATTTCGGGGTTAGCTTGTAAAGCATTTCCTACCCAAAAAAATGTAACTTTGACATTATTTTGTTTGCAGATATCCAGCATTTCTAAGGTTGTTTTTGGCCAAGGACCATCATCAATAGTTAACGCAATTACTTTCTCTTTATTACTGGGTTCGACTTGATAAACTGTCTTCCCCTGATATTTGCTGGGGACGGTAAAATTTAGATTTTCAATTTTAGTTGATAGTTGTGATTTTCCTGGAAATTCATGTTCAGGAATAGCAACTTTTAATGGTTTGTCATTTGTTTTTAACTGGTTGGGACTTTGGACGTTAGTACAAGCAGCTAAAGATAATAATATTGTGGCCATACCAATGATTTTGAGTTTTTGATTGTGGCTGTCTGTGGGGGTATAATTGTTAATTGGGGACATAAATTTTGTTGAGAATTTTGTTGAGAATTTTGTTGAGAATTTTATAAGAATCCTGTGCCTGAGCTAGTTATGATTCTAAATTTATCTTTTCTTGACCATTGTAGATTAAACTAATATAAACTTTAGATGATGATCTGATTAATAGAATCCTGGATGCTTTGCATATCAATCAGTGTAAATAGTATTTATGTGTTCAAATTTACCGATTTCAGTATCACAACAGTGAAAGTATGAGCAACAAAACTGCTAATTGATCAAATTTTCAGCCCTTTAAAAAAGGAAGAATCACTGTAAATACTGTTCCCTTTCCTAATTCACTATAGAAGGTAATTTCCCCCTGGTGCAAATCCACGCATTTTTTGACTATGGACAAACCTAAACCTGTACCAGGAAGTGTCCCGACGTTAGATCCGCGCTGAAAATACTCAAATAAATGAACTTGGTCCGCTTCAGGAATACCAATACCATGATCACTAATTTTAAAGATAAGTTGGTCATCTTTCTTAGACAAACTAAAGTTAACTAAATTGTGATTAGGAGAATACTTAATAGCATTAGTCAGGAGGTTGGTTATAATTTGCCGCAACAGTTTTTTGTCTACTTGAACAATCTGATAATTGCTGAAAATTTCATCACCTAAATCTATATAAAAATCAATTCCATGGGAGGTAAAACTAGCTTCTATTTGCTCCTTGAGATGACGACAGAACTTAATGATATCTAATGGTTCTAGGTTTACTTCTATTTTTTCAGCTTCAGCTTGGTTAATCATGAGGACATCATCAAGGATTTGGATGATATGCCTGATTGTATTTTGGATTGTTTCTAGATGTTCCTGTTTTCTTTTTTCACTGAGGCGATCGCTAAAATTTTGTAAAATACCCGATGATGAAGAAATAATCGCTAAAGGAGTGCGAAACTCGTGGGATGCCATGGTAATGAACCGGGATTTTAATTGATTTACTTCCTTTTCTTTTTCTAGAGCCTGACTTAATTCTGCTGTCCGTTCAGCAACGCGATTTTCTAGCTCACTTTTCAGTTCTATGAGTTGTTGATTCTGGATTTCTAAAGTTTTAGTTAATTCTCGTAACTGCAAATGTCCACGCACACGAGCAAGTAATTCTTGTTTTTGAAATGGCTTAGTTATATAGTCCACGGCACCTAAATTTAACCCTTTAATTTTATCAACAGTATCAGCCAGAGCAGTCATAAAAATTATAGGTATAGACTTGGTCAAGGGATCGGCTTTCAATTGCTGACAAACCTCAAATCCATTAATATCAGGCAACATAATATCCAATAGGATTAAATCAGGAATACTCAAACGGGCTTGTTTCATGACATTTAACCCCTCTGCTTCGATTCGCACTTTGTACCCTTCTTGATTCAAAGCATGATCAAGAATTTCTAAATTGGTGGGATTGTCATCAACTACTAAAATTATGGACTGCTTAGTTAAAGTTTTCAAAATCTTTTCCTTATGATTTATAAATTATGAATGAAAATAGCGATTCTCGTAACGGTTAACTGATTTTTAACTTTGAGTTTCATAGTGCTGAATTGTTTATAAACTTGTTCATGGGTTAGGTATTTCATCTTGAGTTTAAATACGACTAACCCCAGTATACTACGTTATTTTGAGATTAAATCCCAAGACTCTCTTTTCTAGAGTACACTATTTAGGTAAAGATGTTTTTTGTTTACTGATATTTTGCAGAAATTCACGGATCTTAACAATTTTATATCCTCGCAGCATCAAAGTCATTTTATCTATAAAGGGACGGTAAATTTCACCGCTTTGCTCCAGACGGTTTAGCTCATGATTTATTTCCCGAATTTGTCCTTTCATAGCATATTCTAGCAATATGGTTAAATCCGAGGCTGGTGGCACAACCATTTCTGTATCAGTAACTTCCATGGATGTTTTAGTGTCATTTGTCATGGATTCTGCATAAATCCAGTTCAGATGAAGTTGTTGGGCTAATATCCAATAAAGTTCTTCTGTTTTCACTGGTTTAGGTAAAAAACCCTGTCCACCGATAAGCAAGCTTTTTTGACGGTCTGCATCAAATACACTAGCAGAAGAAATAATCACGATTGTGTTTCTCAACTCGGCTAATTCACGTATTTGAGTCAGCATTTCCCACCCGTCCATAATCGGCATTTTTAGGTCAGAAATTATCAGATCAGGAGGATTTTCTATAGCCTTTTGTAAAGCTTCTTCACCATTGTTAGCTTCTATAACTATAAAACCCAAGGGAGCAAGTAAACTAACGATTACAGAGCGATTTTCCCAACGATCATCAACTACTAAAATTTGTCTACGCTGGCCAGAATATCCCACAATTTGGCCTAAATTAGTCATAGTATTAGCTTTAGCCCAGTTATCAGCCAAAGAACACTGGATCTCAAATTCAAATAAAGTGCCAATTCCCAATTCACTTTTAACTTCCAAGTGACTACCCATCATTTCTACAAAACTTTTACTAATTGCTAAACCTAAACCAGTTCCTTCTGTTTTTTGTTTAGATGTTCCCGTCTGTTCAAAAGGCATAAAAATTCTTGTTAATTCCTCGCTGTTCATGCCAATTCCAGTATCTTCAACCTGAAACTTGATTTTCACAGAAGAGGATGTCAATGTTTTTATATCATTATCACTAATAATAGCTCTAAAAATAACTTGTCCTCTATTTGTAAACTTGATGGCATTATTCAAGAGATTTAGCAAAATTTGTCTAACCCGCTTTTCATCTAGAATAACTCCTGATGGCATATTTTCTGCTAATTCGTAAATAAAATCTAGGCTTTTTTCCTCTGCTTTAATTCTGGCAATTTCCGCTACTCCTTGTAATAAAGATGGTAAATAACAAGGTACAGGATCAAGTTCCATTTTCCGGGCTTCAATTTTGGCAATATCAAGGATATCGTTAATCAGGGTGAGTAAGTGAGTACCACATTGATAAATCACAGCAATTCCCCGCTGTTGCTCCTGAGTAAGTTGTGTCCGGCTCAAAATCTGGGCATAGCCTAAAATACCATTTAGGGGTGTACGCAATTCGTGACTCATGTTAGCAAGAAACTCGCTTTTGGCTTGATTTGCTATTTCAGCTTTTTCTTTAGCAATGAATAATTCTGCGGTTCTTTGCTCAACTCGCTCTTCCAAAGTTATTAGAGATGATTGTAACTGAATAGCCATTCTCTTGAAGGAATTGGACAGATTTACCAATTCTTTAATACATTTAACTTCCATTAAAGCAAGATCTGATTCTCTCCAAAATGGTTGACAGTTGGCTAGTTCTAGAGCTTGAGTGGCTCTATTTAACTGTAGAATGGATTTATTTACACATCTAGTGGTGAGAAAACCCATCCCCGTGCTAATCAGTAGAGTTAGACCACACAATACAATGGTCAAATCAATATTGTTCTTAATTTCTTTAAGAAAATCGGTTTCAGGAATCACAACAACTGTTAGCCAATCTAAATTTCTATCAACCGACGCTGGTATAACTTCGACAAAATGCCGTTGCCCATTTTTGGAGACAAAGATCAGGTTTTGTTTTGTTGTTATTCGCTCAATTCCCTGGAAATGTGCTAATAGGTTTTGAGTTGTTTCCCGAGTTAGATCGTTACGACTGTTCAGTGTATTTAATCTGTATTTACTCAAATTATCTGGTTTAGAAAAATTGAAAGAGGTTGATAAACCTAAAAGAAAAGGATCTTCACCAGTGGAACTAGCAACTAATAACCCGCTCCGTTCTAAAATAAAAGCTTGACCTGTCTTACCTATTTTCAATTTTCGCAGGAAATCCTCTAGTTGAGATAGAGGAACAGAGGTACTAACAACTCCCTGAAAAGTATTATTCTGATCAAAGAATGCTAATAAATAGCCAATAATTAAAGTTGGTTCATTGTGGTTATTTCTTGAAACAATAAAGTGCCAAATTCCCTCTCCTGCTGCATTTTTCGCTGTTTGATACCAATGACTTGATCGAGTATCTTCCGAGGGTTCGGTTTGAGAATTAATGATATTTTTAGACTGATTGTAATTCCCTAGATTGTCAGTGAAGTAGGTATTCCATTTATAATTAGTTGACTGATCTCTGAGAATAATCATCCCAGATCCATCTTTTTGTTTAGCTACTGCCAAAAATCTGTTTTTCTCTGTAGCAATGGCAACATCATTTATGTGATCAATTATTTGTAACTGCCGCCAAAAATAGTTTTTTACTGTGGCTAAATCCTGATAATTCATAATACCTAATTTGATCAGAGCCACATTATTTTCGCTAGTTTGTATTAGGTGTTCCAAATAATCATCTAGACTTTGATCAATGTGGTCAGAAATTTCTGTGATCAATTCTTTAGCCATATTCTCTACTACCTTTTCCCCAGTATAGTATGAAAGATAACCAACTAACCCCACAGCCCCGACAATTTGCAAGACAAAGGGAACAATTAAGACTAATCTCAGGGGTATTTCTTTTAATATATTCGCGCTATAGCTTTTCATTATTTAAGTAAATGTGGTCAATACCTGATTTGGGTGCGTCCATGGAACTATACCAGAGTCTATTATACACCAATACTGTTAAGGTAAGGATACAAAGTAAAGATAATTTAATTTTGGCGGCTCTAACTGAACAGTATTGTGGTATGAGGGAAAAAATTTTCGGAGTAGCAAAATTCGTTATTAAATCATTATTTAAAAGTTGAGTATGTACAATTTGCTGTATAATGGCCGGCATTAAGTGAATAAAATCACAAAAAAATTGTCGGAAATATACATAGATAATTCCCTAGAGGTCAACTTTGAGTCATGAGCTTAATTTTAGTAATCGAAGATGAAACTCAAATTCTCTCAAATCTGCAAGAAATTTTAGAATTGGCAGATTTCAACGTTATTACCGCTGTAGACGGAACAACCGGGCTACAATTGGCGAAAAATAAAAATCCTGATTTAATCATCTGTGACATTATGATACCAGGAATCAATGGCTATGAGGTTTTACAAAAACTGCGACAAGAACCCAAGTGTGCTGATATCCCCCTGATTTTTCTCACTGCTAGAGCCAACCGCAGTGATTTACGTCAAGGTATGTGTCTAGGTGCTGATGATTACATTACTAAACCTTTTGAGCCTTTGGAAATATTACAAGCAGTAAAAGCTAGATTGCAAAAACGTTTAATCCCTGGTCAAGCCTATCTAAAAGAAGCTCGGAAGTCAGCAAGACTGCAAAAGGAAATCAAAACCAATCAGCTTGAGTTGCAAAACTCCAACGAACTGGCACAGGTTCGAGAAAGCCTATTAAGAAAAGTTTCTATAGACTTATCCAATCCTGTTTCTAACATTAACATGGCCATTTGTATGCTCAAAGAGGCCAAAACAGAAAAGCAGCGCGAGCGCTACTTGTCAATTTTACAACAAGAATGTAGACGGGAAATCGAGATATTAAATGAGATTGATAGCCTGCGGGAATTATTAAGTGCTGAAAACACAAAATTGCTCCGAGATTATAAATTACTGGAGATTAATTAATATTAACAAGTAATTTGCTGTTCAGAGGATGTTTGAAAAGTCAAAAAGTTTACAGAAAATCCCCATTTTCTTGTAGGGAATAGGGGATATTTTTTTATCTGCGGTTAATTTCTTATCCCTGATAAAAACTGACGCAAGCTAAATAAACTGAGGCTTTGACCTAAATTGAGAGGTAACATAGATACACCTTCTAAGCGTGACTGTACCCAACCTTCACCCCAGTACCATTCGTGAAAGCCATCAATGGCTCCACTGAGTAGTAATCGCAAACAATTGGGTTTTACCACATCTACTCGATGATGAATGGATACAGGTCCTGTCCAAGTAGTAAATTCAAAGCCCGGTGGCAATTCTGTGGGCATTTCCGGGGGGAAATTTTGTCCTAAGAGCCATTTTTTCAATTGTACTGGATGAAGAATACTATCATGAATGGCATCAGCTGATGCTGGAATTTCGATGCGGATTTGGCTTTGTTGAAATGTACCTAGCATGGTAATGGGTAATGGGTAATGGGTAATGGGTTAATCAACGGCTTCTACTGTTTAAGCTAAAATACAAAAGTCACCAAAAGAATTGTAAGGTTTTTCATGGCAGATCAATTAATTCGTGGGACTGCGGCGAATGGGGGGATTAAAGCAGTAGGTGTGATTACCACCCGGTTAACGGAAGAAGCAAGGGTTCGCCATAAATTGTCCTATGTGGCGACAGCAGCACTAGGAAGAACAATGGCGGCTGGTTTGTTAATGGCTTCAAGCATGAAACGACAAGGCTCTAGGGTAAATGTTCGCGTTAAAGGAGATGGTCCTTTAGGTGGTATATTAGCAGATGCAGGTTTAGATGGAACTGTTAGGGGTTATGTCGGTAATCCATCTGCGGAATTGCCTCTCAATCACAAAGGTAAACTGGATGTTGGTTCTGCTGTGGGTGGGGGCTATCTTTATGTAGTCCGAGATGTTGGTTATGGCTATCCTTACTCTAGTACAGTGGAACTGGTTTCCGGGGAAATAGGTGAGGATGTAGCCCATTATCTCCTAAATTCGGAACAAACTCCTTCGGCGTTAGTTTTGGGTGTATTTGTGGGACAACAGGGGGTAACAGCAGCCGGGGGAATACTGCTACAAGTGTTACCTAAGGCGGCTAAAGATGAAGAACTGGTAGCGACTTTAGAATCAAGAGTTTCCGCTTTATCCGGTTTTACACCACTACTACAAGCGGGGAAAACATTGACGGAAATCTTGCATGATTTGTTAGGAGATATGGGATTGAACATATTTCCCGAAAGTCAAATGCTACGCTTTCATTGTGGTTGCTCTTTTGAGCGGGTGCTAGGGGCGCTGAAAATATTGGGAGAGGCTGAACTTGAGGACATGATTGTTAAAGATAATGGTGCGGAGGCAATTTGTGACTTTTGTGGTAATGTTTATCAGGCAACTAGTGATGATTTAACTCAGCTAATTCTAGATTTACAAAAAGAATCTTTAATTTCTGGTTAATGTAATTAGTCATACTCAAACCAAATAATAGTAATGTTATTGATGGGAAAGTGAGGATATTAAGCATAATATTATCTATATTTATTGATCTACCTACTTTCATATCGCTATTCAATTAATTACTGTGGTGTGAGCAATGACAGAACGGGATATTCCAGATAATTGGCCTTTGGACCAAGTAGATGAATCTATTGGGCTTCAGCCCAACTATATACCAAATAATCAAACGGCTGATACTACTGCTGTTGGTTCTCATTTTAAGTCTGTGAAGAATGGAAAAAATCAAGATGGCACTGGCCTATCTATAAATAATGCTTCTAAAGCTAATTTTTATATCAGTGTTATAACTGAGAAAATGCCACCTTGGATGAAGGGATGGATACCTTTAGCGGTAGTGCTAACTTTGATTCCTGGGAGTGTGGGGTTTTTGGCAATATCTATGTTGTTTAAACTGCCTTCTGCTCCTAATTGCCCGCAAATTTTCTGGCCTTTAGCGAGTGCGTCAGTTAGGTTACACTGCGCTCAGTTGGCGGCTTCTAAGCAAACAGTTAATGATTTGCTCCAAGCGATCGCTTTGGTGAAACAGTTACCAGAAAATCACCCTCTACGGGGGGAAATCAATCGGTTTTTAGAAAAATGGTCACGGGATATTTTACAACTAGCTGATGAGACTTTTCAGTCGGGGGATTTGCAGGGGGCGATCGCTACTGCTCGTCAAATTCCAGCGGATTTAGAAGCGAGTAAATTAGTAGAAGAGCAAATTGAAAAATGGCAGTCAATTTGGTCAAAAGCCGAAGGAATCTACCAAGAAGCGGAACAGGAACTGCGCCAAAGACATTGGCAATCGGCTTTTATGCTCACAGCTAGATTACTGCGGGTAAATAATAAATACTGGGCAAATACTAAATATGAGCAATTAAATAATATTATTGTCACGGCGCGGGAAGATGGGGATAAACTTTACAAAGCTGAAAATTTAGCAGAAACCCGGAGTTTAGATAATTTACTCAAAGCGATTAAACTAGCTAAAACGATTAAACCAGAAAGTTATTTATACCAAAAAGCCCAGGAGCTAATCACTGGATTTGCGCGGAAAATACTTAAATTAGCACAAGGGAAGATGAAAGGGCGAGATGCTGATACAGCACTGGAAATTGCTCGAAAAATCCCCCCTATTCCGGCATTACAGGCGGAAGTTGATGATTTTCTGTTTTTGGGTGAGGCGAAAAGAAGCGCTTTTATTGGTACTGTGGCTGGGTTAGAAACGGCGATTTCTCAAGCTCAACAAATAGATGCTTCTAGGGAAAATTATAATGAAGCACAGCAATTAATTGCTAGTTGGCAATTAGAACTTGAAGATGTTTCTCGCTTAGAAAAAGCCCGGAATTTAGCTAGTCAAGGTACGGTTAGTGATTTAACAGCGGCTATTTCTGAGGTACAATTAATTCCTAGTAGTAATCCCCGTGGGAAGGAAGCCCGTCAGGAAATGGGGCGTTGGCGTGGCCAGGTGGAGACGATTGAAGATAGACCATATTTAGAACGGGCTGAACAAATCGCAATTAGTGAAGATGTTAGCTCTTTACAAACTGCGATCGCTGAAGTTAGTCAAATTCGTTCGGGGCGAGCATTATATCCAGAAGCGAGGAAAAAGATTCGGCTATGGACTGCAAAAATTGAGCGTATTCAAGATCAACCATACTTAGATCAGGCTAGGGTATTGGCCGATAATGGTGATTTTAAAACTGCGATTAGTGAAGCTCAAAAAATCGCTGCATCAGGACGGGCTTTGTCGGATGAAGCCCAAACGGCTATAGATACCTGGCAAGACCAAATTCGCTCTCAGGAAAGTTGGCAAAAAGCCAAGCAAGTTGCAGAGATTGGCACACCAGAAGCTTTAGTTCAGGCTATGGAGTTGGCAAATCGGGTATCTAATCGTAACAGTTTGCGTTTAGATGTGAACATTGCCATTGACCAATGGAGTCAACAATTATTACAAATAGCACGTTCTCAAAGTGAAGATGATGTTGCCAAAGCTATTAATACAGCGAAGTTAATTCCTCGCGGTAGTAGTGCTTATACTGATGCTAGGGAACAAATTAGAACTTGGCGGCAATTGCTGATTCCCAAATCACCACTTACTCCATCAGTGGAATCCACGCCAGAAGCAACACCAGCAGAAGAATCTCAGCCTTCAGAAGTTAGTAATTAATTAGTAATTAATTTATAATTTTGCTAATTTTAAGTATGAATTAGTCTGACGCAAAAACGCAAAGACGGAAAGATTAAGAGTGAGAAATTCTTGATTTTTTAATTTCATACTTAAACATACAGCAAGTAGCTTTGAGTGAGGTACACCTTGTGCGGGCAAGACTTGTACTGAGATTGGTCGAAGTATGCCCGCACCACAAGAGTTTTATTATTAATATCTGTACTTCATAATATCGGGAACTGCTGTAGCAAAGTCCTAATTTTGAATCACTAACTATTCTTCTGTAAAATCTCTCCTCCGCGTCTGGGCGACTCTGCGTGAAAAAAAAGAATTTTACCCTTGATTTTGAATTTGTCTAACTACCGTCAAAGCCGAATAACTTACCCCCGCAGTTCCTTCTCCAGGGTGGGTAGAATCACCAACTAACCACAAATTATTAATAGGAGTACGATTAGCAAAACCAAAGGGTCCAAAGGTGGAAATTCTTTGACCAATACCGCCTACAATTCCCTTTTCTCTACCTGTATAATTAGCAAAGGTACGAGGTGTGGCTGCTTCTACATAAATGATGGTTTCTGGTTTTAAATAGAAATATTGGGAAAGTTTGGATATTGCTTCTTGGGTGAATTTTTGTTTTAACTCTTCGTAATTTTCAGTTTCCCACCAGGGAGTAAAATCAACAAAGGAAGAAGCGATAATTGTGGCTTTTCCTAATGGTGCGCGGCCGTCTCCTTCATGACTTACAGATACAAATAGGGAATTATTTTCGCCAATTGGTCCATTAATATCATATAAAAATTGTAAATGCGGTGGACAATTGGCAGGAATTGCACTCTTATCTACACCTATATAAACAACAAAAGCGCCAGAAGCAGGAGGTAGTTTTTCTACTCTTTGTTTATATCCCCAAGGGGCGTTTTCTCCTAATAGTTGAACTAAGTTTTCAACTGTAACGTTAGCAATTATATGATCTGCTGCTTCTGTCCAAATTTCCCCTGTTTTCTGATTTTTAATGATTACAGATTTAGCTTGGTTATTTTCAACTTTGATTTTTTTGACGGTATGTCTCATTAATAATTTACCACCATCTCGTTCTAAAGATTCTACCAAGCGATCGCTCAATACTTGCATACTGCCTTGGAGATGAAATAATCCTTGGGGTAATTGGGATACATTCAAAGCTGTGGCTGCATAAAGTAAGGCGGTTTCTTCCGCGCTAACTTGGGAATATAATTTGAGTTGTAAATCTAAAAATGTCCGCAGTCTTTTGTCATTTCCTAAACCACATAATCGTAAAGCATCTCCCACTGTCATAAAGGTGAAAGGTGCAGTTATAAATGTACTTGGACGCACTGCTTTAATTAATTGTTTTAAATCCCATAAATTACGCGGTGGTAGCACAGGATCACGTCCTTGAAATTCCCAACTAGCATTAAATAAAGTTGTTAATAATTGCCAAAAAGATTCACTTCCCGGAAATTGTTTTTGGCGTTCTTCTTGCCATTTTTCCGCATCACGCCACACATTAATAGGTATAGACTCTCCGGGAAGATATACCGTACAAGCTGGGTCACAAGGTGTAGCTGCGGGTAATTCTATATTTAATTCCGAGAAAATGCGGTGATGAATTCCCCCAGGTTCTAAACCTGCAACTTGGGTCGCACCAACATCAAAAATAAATCCTTGACGTTTGAAGGTGGAAGCGCAACCACCAGGAACTATTGCTTGGTCAAGTACAAGGACGTTATAACCTTTATTGGATAATAATGCACCTGCCGTAAGTCCACCTATACCTGCACCAATGACAATCACACGGGATTGATTTTTTGTATGAGATAAATTTGACATAATTCTTAATATTACTAATTATTAGTTTACAATAAAAAATTTATTTATTGTCAACAAATTAGTTTAAAAGCAATTGATCTATATTTAGCGTGTATATATTAAGACAATGTAAACAAACAGTTTACACTTACAAATATTTGATTTTTGACTTATACTAGTTTTGACAGTGTTTATACTGTTAATAAATTCAGCAATAACCAGGAGTTTATGAGCAATAGTTTACAAATCTCAGAAATAGCGGTTTCTATCGTCGCTAAAAATCTCAATCCCGCAGTTTTAAACCCAGATTTTCTCAAATATACGGGAATTATTCCTGCTGATTGGGAATTAGCAAATCAACCAGTGTACAATAACAATTTAGTACAGTTGGTTTATAAAAACGGTGTGGGAATCATTGTCCAACCGAACCGACTAAATGTCTTAGAGATGATAGGACCGAAAACTCAAGCAGAGATTCAAGTAGCAGCAATTGCGAGTCAATTGATAGAAAAGTTATCTCAAATAGAGTATCAAGCAGTGGGAATTAACCCCAAAGGATTTGTCGGTTTTCCATCAGAAACGGATGCTTATCAATATATCTGTGGTAAGCTTTTATCTCCTGGTTCGTGGCAAGAATTTGGGGGGAGTAAAGTCAATGCTTCCTTGGAGTTAACTTACCCCTTAAAGCGCGGAGTTTTGAATTTAGCTATTAATCAAGTAAATGTTCAATTTGGGGAACAGGTAACACCAGCAATTTTATTTTCTGGTAACTTAAATTATCCCCTATTAGGTAACACCATCACCGAAAAAATCCAAGACTTACAACAAGTAATTGGTAACTGGCAAAATGATGTCAAAACTTTCCAGGAATTGCTAGTGGAGAAATTTTTGCCATTATCTTCTTCTGGACAAGCAATTAGTGGTTCGGTGTTTTTGAATTGAGTTAATTTAGTGTAGAGACTGTAGAGGTATTTCTGCGTTTCTAATTTTGCTATTTTATAGGTTGGGCATTTTGCCTAACCTAATATTGTGTTATTGTTTTTATACAATGGTATTTTTTGATCTAAACTACTCGATATGAGTTAAAATTGAATTATCCCAAAGAGTTGATTAAAACTAATATTTTCTCAGAGAGATATACTATTATGTGGCTAAAGAGTATTAAAATTAAAGATGTCAAAGGATTTCGAGAACAAACTATTTCATTTCACAATAAAAATAATCCCTATAAGTGGATCACATTATTAGGTGAAAATGGAGTAGGAAAAAGTACATTGCTTCAAGCAATTGCCTTACTTTTAGCCGGTTCAGATGGGGCTAAAAAACTTATGTTATCTCCTCAAAATTGGGTAAGGAATAATTCGGAATATGGTCAATTAACAGCGACAATACAAAGAAATAATGATGATGAAGGCATGATGCTAAATAAAGGTAGAAACAAATTCTCTTATGATTATTCTTACTTGATCATAGGTAATAAAAATACCCGAATTGGTGGAGAAAATTATCCAGCAAATACACTAAATCCCAAAAATTCAGAAACTCTGGAATGGTTAAGAACAAATGCCTTTACTTTAGATTCTCAAGGGTGGTTTGCTGCTGGTTATGGTCCTTTTCGTCGTCTTTCTCGTAGTGAAGGCAATCCGGTAAACTTAAGAGAACTCCAAAGGGCAGATCGTGAAAGTAATTTTAGGACACAGTTTGAAGAAAATGATAGTTTGAAAACTTTTCAAGAATGGATGGTTTTTTTAGATTATCGTATTGCTAAAAATCCTGATGATGCTAAATCTAAACAGATGATGGAATTAGGAAAAAAAGCTATTATCGAACTTTTACCTGGAAATATTAAATTTGATCAAGTTACAAATGATGGAATTATTCTTTTTTCCTTAGAAAATCAGTTAATTCCTATTACTCAATTATCAGATGGTTTTCGCAGTATTATCGCTTTAGTTGGGGATTTAATTTGGCGTTTATTTCAAACCTTTTCCCATCTAGAAACCGATCCTCGTCAAGGATCAGGTATTGTCTTAATAGATGAATTAGATATTCATTTACATCCAGTTTGGCAAAGATTGATTGCTAAAAAGCTAAGAACCGTTTTTCCTAACCTACAATTTTTTGTAGCTACTCATAGTCCTTTTGTTGCTGCTGGTGCTGGAGATGATACACTTACTTTAACTGTCAAAATGATTAATGGAGAAGTCCAAATTGAACCAGTTGAGAATATTGCAGCTTATGATGCTGATTATATTTTAAAAAGTCCTGCTTTTGGTTTAGTTTCTACTCATTCTCCAGCTACACAAGAGAAAATAGATCGTTATAATTATCTGACAGCTAATAGAAATCATTTACAAGGGGAAGAAATTGAGGAATATGAAAAATTAAGACAATTTATGAAAGAATTTCGACCGATTGGAGGTAAACCAGAACCGGGTAGTTTAGAGGATAAAATTAATAAGTATTTAGAGGAAAATTTGTAATGATTCCAGTTAAAAGAACAAGCACACCAGATATTCTCAAACAAAATGCTGATAAATGGTTAAAAAAACTTCAAGAAGCTATTATCAATCTTGAAGAAATAGAGAATGATCCGACATCAAGCAAAGAACAAATTCAAGCAGCAAAGAAAAAAGTAAAAAATGCCCAAGATAAATATAATCCAGGCAAAACTGCAAAACATAAGATAAATACTGTAAAGCAGCCACTATATGATATGTTTTCTGGTAAATGTGCTTTTTGTGAACGGAAGGTTGAAATTTCAGCAGGAAGAATTGAGCATTTTAGACCTAAATCTCAATATGTTGATTTAACTTTTGATTGGAATAACCTTCTTTATGCTTGTGAAGTTTGTAATAATGCCGAAAATAAAGGAAATAAATTTCCTCTTGATTGTGATGGTACTCCATTATTGATTGATCCCACTGATGAAGATTGTGATATATACCAATATCTTGAATTTTATTGGGATGAAAAAGCTCACTTAGCTCATGTTAACGGAAAAGATAAAGGTGGAAAGGTTGTCGCAGAAATATTAAGTCTTAATAGAAATGATTTAATACAACATCGAAGTGGAAAGCTTAAACCATTAATAGTATTTTTCTTGAAACTTGCAAAAACTGGCAATCAAGAAGCCATAGAATTGGTGACGCAATCTTGTAAATTTGATCAGGAATATACCGCTTTTGCTCTTTTCTATATTCTTCCTTATCTTGCTCACGCATTACATATTTCCGAAGCAATAGAAATGATTAAAGAAGTTGGTAAACGAAGTCCTAGTTATGCTAAATTTGCTCGTATTGATGATTTATCATCATTGAATAAATATGAATAATTAATATGATTTGCAATCAAATTATAGTGCTTTATATTACCAGAAAAATATTCTACTAAATACTAACAGTTTATAGATGAGAAGGTTTACACCATCAAGAAAGTTGTAATATAGAAGAAGTAACATAGCTGAAACCACTATAAGTAATGACATCAACTCTGGCGAAACTTCCCCGTCTTCATACACCCACCTTGCACCATTTACCTAATGGCTTGACTATTATTGCTGAACAAATGCCAATAGATGCGGTTAATCTTGATTTGTGGGTAAAAACAGGTTCTGCAATGGAAACTGACGCTATTAATGGTATGGCTCACTTTTTAGAACATATAGTCTTTAAAGGTACACAAAAACTCATCAGTGGTGAGTTTGAACGTCGCATTGAAGAGCGCGGCGCTGTCACTAATGCTGCCACTAGCCAAGACTATACCCACTATTATATCACAACCGCACCTAAAGACTTCGCCGAATTAGCACCTCTACAAATAGATATCGTTTGTAATCCTACCATTCCTGATCATGCCTTTGAACGGGAACGATTAGTAGTTTTAGAAGAAATTAGACGCTCTGAAGACAACCCCGGACGACGCATTTATCGCCATATCATGGAAACCGCCTTTGATACCTTACCCTATCGTCGTCCAGTCCTTGGACCTGCTGCAGTTATTTCTCAAGTCAAACCCCAACAAATGCGCGATTTTCATACTCATTGGTATCAACCCCAGTCAATCACAGCCGTAGCCGTGGGTAATCTACCAGTAGAGGAATTAATAGAAATTATCGCCACAGAATTTAATCAAAACCATCAACAAATAACCAATAAACCAACAGAAACACCAGTAATTCCTGAACCCGCATTTACAGAAATTGTGCGTCAAGAAATTATTGACAAAACTCTCCAACAAGCAAGACTAGTCATGATTTGGCGGGTTCCTGGATTAAAAGAATTAAATCAAACCTATGCACTTGATATTATTGCCGGAATTTTAGCACAGGGCAGAACTTCCAGATTAGTCTATGATTTACGAGAAGAACAGCAATTAGTATCTTCAATTTCTGTTAATAATATGAGTAACTTATGGCAAGGAGTATTTTCAATTTCCGCTAAATGCCCTGTAGAAAACTTAGCCGCCGTAGAAAAAGCGATCGCTCAACATCTTCACATATTACAAACAGAATTAGTCAAAGAATCAGAAATCGCCCGTATTCAACAACGTGTAGCCAATCGGTTTATATTTAGCAACGAAACACCAAGCGATCGCGCTGGATTATATGGTTATTATCAATCTTTAATTGGTGACTTAGAACCAGCCTTTAACTATCCCCAACTTATGTACGCACAACAAGCAACTGACTTAATCCAAGCAGCCAAAAACTACCTATCCCCAAACGCCTATGGTATTGTTATTGTCAAACCTATTTAGTCCCATTTAGTCAATTAATAAACAATTAAAAAATCATGACCTGGCCAGAAATTGATCACCACATTAGTCAAATCACCGGAGAAAAATTCGTCAGTAATCAGCACTTACCCATCAGTGGTGGCTGTATCAACCAAAGTTATGCCATTAGCAATAGTAAAATCACCTACTTTGTCAAACTTAACCAACCTTCCCAAAAATCAATGTTTATAGCCGAGTCACTGGGCTTACAACAAATCTATAATACTCAAACCATCCGCGTTCCTAAACCACTTTGTTGGGGAATTACAAAAACCTCTAGTTATATAGTTTTAGAATGGCTAGAAATGACCCATGGTAATCATCAATCTTGGGCAGATATGGGACGTAAATTAGCAGTCATGCACAAATTTAGCACCAATAAAAGTTTTGGTTGGGACATGGATAATACCATTGGTTCAACACCCCAAATCAATAACTTTCATACCTCTTGGTCAGAATTTTATCTTCAAAACCGTTTAAACTATCAACTACAATTAGCAAAAAAACAGGGAGGAATCTTTCCCCACGCAGATAAATTATTAGCACTTATTCCCCAACTACTTGCAAATTATCAAACTCAACCGTCCCTAGTTCACGGAGACTTATGGAGTGGAAATGTAGGCTTTACCATAGAAAATGAACCTGTTATCTTTGATCCCGCAACTTACTTTGCAGATAGAGAAGTTGATATAGCCATGACCGAACTATTTGGAGGTTTTCCATTAGCCTTTTATCAAAGTTATCAAAAAGAGTTTCCCTTAGATCAAGGTTATCAATACAGAAAACCGCTTTATAATCTCTATCATATATTAAATCATTTTAACTTATTTGGTGGTAGTTATTCTTCCCAAGCCAATCAGATGATTGAGAAGATATTGCAAACTCAGCCTTGAGTAAAGTACACCCCAAAATCCTCTACCAACATAACTAACACCACCCTTCCCTATCAGCAGGACTTATAATTAAACATCGTGATTACGTAATTGTAAACCTAACCCTTCATCCCGACTTCTAACACCGTAATAAACCACAGCCTTCACAGTTTGCAGAAAAGGAAGAATGAAAGCAACACCCACAAAACGTATTCCAAGTATTAACAAAAAAGAAATCATAGAAAAAATCTTTGAAAAAATCAGATCATTTTCCCTTAAAAAAGGCATAATAATTAACCCAATAATAGTAATAATAGTAGTAATAATATTAATAACGATTTTCATAATAAATTGGATAGGAATAGTAATTAAAAACCCAATTAAAAAAATTAACACAATCCTGCCCACATTTCCCTTACTTAGTTCCCAACTCCGATTAATCGTTGAACTACCATTAACATCATCTTCAACTGCTAAACAAACATCTACTAAATAAAATCTAATTCCTATCCACAGTATACCCATACAGCTAATTATCACAGATACAATCGCTATTAAACGATAAATAATTCTATTAGTTACAGTTACATCTTGTGATATTAATATCTCTGATATACCTATTAGTAAACCACCAATAAGTTTAAATACAACTCCAACACATAAGCCAATAGCAACCATGAAAATCATATTCACAAAAAAATCCCATAAACGGGAATTAACAAATCGTTCACCTGATGAAACACTTTCAGGTTGGTTAACTAATTCACCAAAAGATAAACGAGAAATCAAAGCTAAAAGCGCGTAAAATTTAACCCAGCCATAAATAGGAACTAGTAACCAAACACAAGCCTTAAGAGCTATGAGAAAATATTTTTTTAAATGACAACGGTACAATCCCATTGCCGTACTGATAACATTAAAGATATTTAAAGGTTCAATAAAGTTAGGAGAATTAAAATTTTTAGACATGACGTTAATTTTTTCCTGAAAATACAGCAGTTACCTGGAAATTATTTTAAGTTAATCTATACCAAATATTGACAAATTTACATAACTTAAACCTTTAGTTATTAACAGTAGTAATTACTCTTGTAGTGCCGGCATACTTCAACCAATCTCAGTACAAGTCTTGCCCCCTAGATACAGCAGTTCCCGCTCTTATGAAATACAGATATTAATCATAAAACTCTTGTAGTGCCGGCATCTTGCCCCCTAGATACAGCAGTTCCCGCTCTTATGAAATACAAAGTTGAATCATAAAACTCTTGTAGTGCGGGCATCTTGCCCGCACAAAGTGTACGGCATCTTGCCCCCTAGATACAGCAGTTCCCGCTCTTATGAAATACAAAGTTGAATCATAAAACTCTTGTGGTGCGGGCATCTTGCCCGCACAAAGTGTACGGCATCTTGCCCGCTAAATACAGCAGTTCCCGCTCTTATGAAATACAAAGTTGAATCATAAAACTCTTGTGGTGCGGGCATCTTGCCCGCACAAAGTGTACGGCATCTTGCCCCCTAGATACAGCAGTTCCCGCTCTTATGAAATACAAAGTTGAATCATAAAACTCTTGTGGTGCGGGCATCTTGCCCGCACAAAGTGTACGGCATCTTGCCCGCTAAATACAGCAGTTCCCGCTCTTATGAAATACAAAGTTGAATCATAAAACTCTTGTGGTGCGGGCATCTTGCCCGCACAAAGTGTACGGCATCTTGCCCCCTAGATACAGCAGTTCCCGCTCTTATGAAATACAAAGTTGAATCATAAAACTCTTGTGGTGCGGGCATCTTGCCCGCACAAAGTGTACCTCACTCAAAGCTACTTGCTGTATATACCTCATAACACCGGGAAGTACTGTATAGACTCGCATTATAGATATTAAAAACATCCTTTAACTTAAGATTAAAACGAATTTGTGTTTTCAGTCCCCAATAAAATTTTAGACTTTAGATTTTAGATTATATAGACTCGCATTATAGACATCAAAAACATCCCTTCACCCCACTCACTTTAAATCCAACAATCCTACTTCCTTTAACTTAGGATTAAAACGAATTTGTGTTTTCACTCCCCGTGCTTTTAGATTTGCCAAAATTTCCTCTTCAACACGCCGCGCTACACTTTTCAAAACCTTACCTTTTCCCACCTCATCAATAGCTATATTCTGGTAATTGTCCTGTTCCTCTGGTGTCATTAATTCCTTGACATCTATAGAACTAGTCCATTTTTGTTTACATAAAGTTTCAGTAATAAAAGTAGCCTTATTTTCAGCAATCCAAGCATTCTCAATATTTTCTAAAATTGTGCGATTAGGACGTTCTATAGTTTGCACCTTCACCCAATAACAGTTCTCAGGTTGACGGACTAAATGCTGCTTTAAACTCAGATAAATATCACGGGAATAGCCAATAAATTCCAGTTTTTTATCTTCATTAAAAATAGCATAAACTCCAATTTTTCCTTGAAAATCTGCTATTAATTCACCATCTTCATCAATATAAGCATAATATTCAAGGCTGGCTAAAGTTGGTATTTTGATTTCCGTTGTCATAAATGAATTTAAAAGTTATTGATCACAATCATAATTTAGCTAATTTTGGTTCTTAAGTAGAGAGAATAGAAAATCTATTTAGTTTATCTACTTCAAATCGAACAACCTGATAAGGTGTGTTAAGAGTCGCTAACACACCCTACAGTTTACTAGATTTTATTCCTCATCGTTTTCCTCAAAATCATCATCAAAATCATCATCATCCGCATCATCATCTTCTATAACCAAATCATTAATTTCATCAGCAATCAAATCATCATCATCATCTAAAATCAAACGTTCCCCACTACCAAAAAAGTTACCACCAAAGCCCCCTTCTCCCATTCCTTGACTATCCAAATTATAGAGTTTAGCCGTACGGTCATCTAAAACCATATCCAAAGAATCATCAACCTCATCTAAAATCCCATCCCCAGATCCACCAAAACCCATATCCATTACATAATCGTCAATCGCTCCCGCTTCCTCAAAAGTGTTATAACCAGTACCCGCAGGAATCAACCGCCCAATAATCACATTTTCCTTCAAACCCCGCAGCCAATCAGACTTACCCTCAATAGCCGCCTCCGTTAATACCCTTGTAGTTTCCTGGAAAGAAGCAGCAGAAATAAAACTATCAGTATTTAGAGATGCCTTAGTAATCCCCAACAACATCGGTGTATATTGTGCCTTTGCACCACCAGTAATCGCCATCGCCTCATTCACCTGTTCCACCTGTCGTAGTTCCACCAACTCACCAGGTAACATGATTGTATCCCCACCGTCATCAATCCGCACCTTATTCGTCATCTGGCGCACAATTACCTCAATGTGTTTATCCGCAATCTCAATCCCTTGAGACTGATACACCATCTGTACCTCATTCACCAAAAACGTTTGTACCTTTTGCAGAGCCAGACTAGCACAGGTATAAACACCGTCCTCCGACCCCAAACTAAAAAACAGTTCTAAAATCTCATGCGGGTTAGAAGGGCCATCCGTTAAAGGTTGACCCGCCACCACCTGCGCCCCATCAGGAACAATCAAATTTTGTCCAGGTCCAAGAGGGTAATCCGTCACCGTCCCATTACTTTCCATAATTTTTATAGAATAAGCCTCACGGGAAATAGACGTTACCTCATCACCATCCCCATAAATCACCTTCACCTCCCCCGGACGACGGGCTAAAATACAAGCTTCCTTAGGTTTACGAGCTTCCAAAAGCTCCTCAATCCGGGGTAAACCCTGGATAATATCCCCAGTCTTCGCCCGTTCAAACACCAACAACACCAAATTATCCCCCCGTTGCACCAAATCCCCATTCTCTACCTGTAATACCGCTCCTGGACTAACTCGGTAAGGACGACCAACGCGAAGAGTAATAGTGTAAGCTGAACCCTCCTTTGTTAATTGTCCATCCTCAGTTGTCTTGCTACTGACCACTTCTACAACTTGTCCAGATTCTATAGCCCTTACCCCGGTCACTATCTCGCCACCCTCAACTACCAAATCTCCAACCTTCACCCTAGGTAACTCATTGGTACTGATAGTAATTAAATCCTCCTCTCGCAACACCAAACAACGCCGCACAGTTTCCGCACTCTGCTGCACACCCCGGACAACTCCCCCCTCCTTACACAAAATCTTAGTCCGAGCTACAACCGCACCCGGAGCAATAGTCTCACCATCCTCAACCTCCAAATTAGTTTGGGTACTGCCTTGAGTAGTATCCGCCGCAATATCTCGACGCATCACCAAAGACTCCAAAATCACCAACTGCAAACGCTGTATTTCCTCATCTTCCCCATCAGGAATTAACTCAATATCCGCCGCCAAAGGAGAAGTACCGTGTTCCGTTTCCGTTGCCTGTTCAATTTCTAACACTATCTGCGTCCGCAGCAACTCCACACCCTCCACAGACTTCACCCGCTCCGAATCCTTATAAGGAATCCGTTGTACCGCCCTCAATTGAATAGAGCGCCCCGTGTGTTGACTAATGGAAGTAGTAGAAGGTACATCTGGAGTCGTTGGTACAGCAAACTCCACCACCGGACGGCTCAACAACGCCGGTCCTTCCGGGCTTTCTACATATTGGATATAACGCAATTCTGTAGCAATCATACCCTGTAATTCTTCCCCCGCTTGTAAGAAAGTATTATCATGAGCGATCGCCGTTTCTGGATCATCCACCATCAACAACTCACCCGGTTTAATCACAACCTCCCGGAGAATATCATTCTTTTGAGTAATCTCAATTACACCACCCGTCTGACAAAAAATATCCTTAACTACTTCCGTACCAGGTTCTACAAACTGACCATCTTCCACCAACAGCAGAGAAATATCCTTATTTACCTCATGGGTTTCCTCAGGTATCCATAGCAGCGTTCCCCCCTGCACCACCTCATAACCCAGCTTCGCCTTACCCTTCTTCTGCACCTCAATACCAGCAAACTTCAAAAAACCGCCCGTAGTAGTCCGGTAACGATCATCAATCAATTCCGCCACCACCTGACCATTCTGAACCTTAGTCCCCGGCGTAGCCCGCAGATTAAACTCCTGGTTATTAGTAGTCGTAATTAAATAGCTATTACGTCCTTGGGAACTTTGAACCGTCACCGCAGCCTGATCCAAAACCACAGAAGCCGTAATAATCTCAATTTCCCTAGTCGCCTTCTCCGGTGCTATTTCCGGTAAACGAACCACACCACCATGAATAGTAGTCAGCTTAGTTTCCGCCAAAACTCCATTAGTAGCAATCGCATCACCATTTTTCACCACCAACTCCGCCCCCGGCGGCAAATTATAAACATCCCCAGACAGAACCCAAATCAACCCACCCCTAGAAGCAGTAGTAGTAGTATTACCTTGACGGTCTACCTTTTGTTCCGCCACCACCTCCGCAAATCTCACCTCACCAGCCAAATCCGTAGCTACATCCTTAACAGCCTTCTCCGTATTGGTTCTCGTCGTTTTACCACCCAGAGCCACCTCCGCCACTAAATGACCCGCCAACACCTGCTGACCATCATGAATATATAGAGTAGAACCTTGAGTAACCGCTATTTCTTGACTTTGGGTATTACCTAGTTTCTTATCCCCCTCAATCATCAAAATTCCATCAGCTTCCACATACAAAGCATCTTCACCATGACGAGTACGATAAGGACGAGTTTTTAACTTCCGGGGAATCTTCACCGTCCCCCCCACCTGAGAACGCACCTGTTGAGCCACCTCACCAGTAAACACCCCACCAGTGTGGAAAGTCCGCATCGTCAACTGAGTACCCGGCTCACCAATACTCTGAGCCGCAATAATCCCCACAGCCTCACCCAGATCCACCATCTTCGCGTGAGCCAGACTCCAACCATAACAATGTTGACAAACAGAACGAGCAGCTTCACAAGTCAAAGGACTGCGGACAATCACCTCCTTCACCCCCGCCTTTTGAATAGCGATCGCCAAATCATCATCAATAGGAGTATTCCGCACCGCAATCACCTCACCACTCACCGGGTCAACCACATCCTCAGCCACCACCCGACCCATCAACCGTGAAGCCAACTTAATTAAAACCTTACTACCCTCCGTCATAGCGCGGATAGATAGCCCTTTAGTAGTTCCACAATCAATTTCCCGGACAATCACATCCTGAGAAACATCCACCAACCGACGAGTCAAATAACCAGAATCCGCCGTCCGCAGCGCCGTATCTACCAGACCCTTCCGCGCCCCATAACTAGAAATAATATACTCCGTAACAGTCAACCCCTCACGGAAATTAGTCTTAATAGGTAAATCAATAATTTCCCCCTGAGGATCCGCCATTAGTCCCCGCATCCCTACTAATTGCCGCACCTGAGAAATATTCCCCCGCGCCCCTGAAAAAGCCATCATATAAACAGAGTTAAGCGGATTAGTCTTCTTAAAATGAGTAACAACTTCATCCTTCAAAGACTCCGACGTACTATTCCAAGTATCAATCACCTTTTGGAAACGTTCCACCTCAGTAATTTCTCCCCGTTGATAACGTTCCTCCGTCGCCAGAATTTCCCTTTCCGCCGCCTCCAACAACTCTTTCTTAGAAGGAGGAATCATCAAATCATCCACACTAATAGACACCCCCGCCTTAGTCGCATAGCGGAAACCCAAATCCTTGAGCTTATCCGCCATCACCGCCGTCCGCGCCGTTCCATAGTGAATAAACGCCCAAGAAATCAAATCTCTCAGTTTACCCTTATTAACCACAAGATTGCGAAAAACCGCTTTAGTCGTCATAGATTTATCCTTTATCTGTTGTTAGTAGGGGCGAACAGCCGTTCGCCCTTACAAAGTTTTAAACACCAACCACCAACCACCAACCAATTCCTGATTTGGCAAAAAGCGGACTTTCAAAATCGAGAGTAAATTAAAAAAACCCGCACCCCTCAAGCATCTATCGCTTCCTGAATCGCCTTGTTATAAATAGCGCGTCCAGGAGTCGTATAAACGTATTGAGAAATTAAATTCCCTTGAGCATCCTCACGAACCCGACGGAACTTATACCTTAAAGTCCTGCCCCTCACCTTACCCAAATCATCCTTATCTTCTATCACCTCTAAAGGTTCAGTATCTGGTTCACCTGAATCAACCTCCCCATCAAAACGCACATAGATATAGGCATGAAGATCCACCTGTTTAGCTTCATAAGCCATAATCACATCATCCAAAGAAGAAAAATATTTTCCCGCCCCCTTAGTAGCCTGGGGATTTTCCGCAGTCAAATAATACGCCCCTAATACCATATCTTGACTAGGCGTAACAATAGGCCTACCCGTAGCAGGAGACAAAATATTATTACAAGCCAACATCAACAACCGCGCCTCCGCTTGACTTTCCAAAGACAGAGGCACATGAACCGCCATTTGGTCCCCATCAAAATCAGCATTAAAAGCCGGACAAACCAAAGGATGTAACTGAATAGCCCTACCTTCTACCAAAATCGGTTCAAAAGCTTGAATCCCCAACCGGTGCAACGTCGGCGCTCGGTTTAACATCACCGGATGTCCCTCAATCACCTCCTGCAACACCTCCCAAATACAGGGGTCATTGCGAGCAATCAACTTTTTCGCCGCCTTAATATTATTCACCATACCCGAACGAATCAAGCGATTAATCACAAACGGCTGAAACAACTCAATCGCCATTTCTCTGGGTAAACCGCATTGGTGGATCTTCAACTTAGGTCCAACCACAATCACAGAACGTCCAGAATAGTCCACCCGTTTACCCAACAGGTTTTGTCTAAACCGACCTTGCTTACCCTCAATAATATCTGACAAAGACTTCAGAGGACGATTATTAGCACCCACCACAGTCCTGCCACGACGACCATTATCAATCAAAGCGTCAACAGCCTCCTGTAACATCCGCTTCTCATTACGGACAATAATCTCAGGTGCTAATATTTCCTGAAGTCTCGACAAACGATTATTACGATTAATCACCCGACGGTACAAATCATTCAAATCACTAGTAGCAAACCTACCCCCATCTAATTGCACCATAGGGCGTAAATCTGGAGGAATCACCGGAATCACCTCTAAAACCATCCACTCCGGCTTAGAACCAGTAGCGATAAAATTATCAATTACCCGCAACCGTTTAATTAACTTCGCCCGCTTTTGTCCCTTCGCGTTAGTAATTTCCTCCCGTAGAGACTCCGCCTCCTGCTCCAAATTAATATCCGCCAAAAGCCGTAATAGTGCCTCCGCACCAATACCCACCTCCACACCTTCCAATTGAGAATCTTCACTATAAATAGCATCCTCAATCTCCAGCCATTGATCCTCACTCAAGAGTTGCTTATAACTCAAAGTATCCGCATTACCCGGACGCAACACACAGTAAGAATTGAAATAAACAATTTGCTCCACATCTCGCAAAGGCATATCCAAGAGAATAGCAATATAACTAGGAATACCCTTGAGATACCAAACATGAGCCACAGGAGCAGCCAACTTAATAAAGCCCATCCTGTGACGACGAACACGGGATTCAGTAACTTCTACACCACAGCGCTCGCAGACTATGCCTCTATGGCGAACACGCTTATACTTACCACAATGACATTCCCAGTCCTTAGCAGGTCCAAAAATACGTTCACAAAACAAACCATCCATTTCCGGCTTCAGAGTCCGGTAGTTAATAGTTTCTGGTTTCGTCACTTCACCAACTATCTGTCCATTGGGTAAGGTTCGTTCACCCCACTTGCGAATCCGCTCTGGTGAAGCGATACCAATTTTCACGTAATCAAATTGATTAGATTGAGGAGGTCTCATAATTTTAGATATTGGATTTGATTTTAGATATTGGATTTGAGATTAAAAGGTAGGGAATAGGTGACAGGTGACAGGTGCTACGCCACGGGGACAGGGAAGAGGTGACAGGTGCTACGCCACGGGGACAGGTGCTACGCCACGGGGACAGGGAAGAGGTTTTGGGCAATTTTACTTTTCTTTACTTATGTCGGTTTTTTCTGTTTATCTACTTAGATCCCAGATTCGTTATTTTGCAAGGAGCGCGTTTTCAAAATCGAGAGTAAATTGAAAAACCCTTTTCCACCCCACACTCCGCACCCCGCACTCCGCACCCCGCACCCCGCACCCCGCACCCCGCACTCCGCACCCCGCACCCCGCACTCCGCTTAATCATCATCCTCCAAGGACTCATAGGAAAGCGACTCATAAACTGGTCTAGAAGGTGTACGTCGCGGTGCCAAATCCGCCATCAAGTCCACCTCTACATCCAAAGAACTACCATCAGCTTGAGTTTCCACTTTATGAACTGCAATATCTAAACCCAAAGACTGCAACTCCCGCATCAACACTTTAAAGGACTCAGGAGTACCTGGACGAGGAATAGCTTTACCTTTGACGATGGCATTTAGAGCTTCATTACGTCCTTGCATATCATCAGATTTCACTGTCAATAACTCTTGCAAGGTATAAGCAGCCCCAAAGGCTTCCAAAGCCCAAACTTCCATTTCTCCAAATCTTTGTCCACCTTGCTGGGCTTTACCACCTAAAGGTTGTTGGGTAACCAGAGAATAGGGTCCGGTAGAGCGAGCGTGAATCTTGTCATCAACCAAATGCACAAGTTTAAGCATATACGCTACCCCGACTGTAACGGCACGGTCAAAGGGTTCGCCGGTGCGACCATCATAAACCATGATTTTGCCGCAATTTTCCGGGTTATACACCCAATCCCTACCTGTTTCTTCCCTAGCCTCCTGGAGCTTGCCATGCACTAAACGCCGAGAGGTCTCTTCTCCATACATCTCATCGAAAGGAGTGACTTTAAACCGCACGCCTAGATTATGCCCAGCCCAACCTAAAAGGCACTCAAACACCTGACCCACGTTCATCCGGCTAGGTACACCCAAGGGATTGAGAACAATATCTACAGGGGAACCATCTGCTAAAAAAGGCATATCTTCCGCTGGCAGAATTCGGGAAATAATACCTTTATTACCGTGTCTTCCAGCCATCTTGTCCCCAACTTGGATTTTGCGCTTTTGAGCGACATAAACCCGTACTACCATGTTCGCCCCTGGTGGCAATTCATCACCTTGTTCTCGGGTAAACAGCCGCACGTCAACTACCCGACCTTTCTCGCCATTAGGTACACGCAGTGAATTATCACGGACATCACGAGCTTTTTCACCGAAGATAGCCCGCAGCAGCTTCTCTTCTGGTGGTTGGTCTGATTCTCCTTTAGGAGTCACTTTACCGACCAAAATATCACCAGCATCTACCCAAGCCCCAATGCGGATAATACCCTGCTCATCCAATTGTCTCAGGGCATCTTCACCGACGTTAGGAATTTCCCTAGTAATTTCCTCTGGTCCGAGTTTAGTTTGTCTAGCTTCAATTTCATACTTCTCAATGTGGATAGAAGTATAGATATCTTCTTGTACCAAACGCTCAGAAATGAGAATCGCGTCTTCATAGTTGTAGCCCTCCCAAGGCATATAAGCTACAACAATATTTTGTCCTAAGGCCAGTTCTCCCCCTTCTGTAGAAGAACCATCGGCCAATACCTGACCAGCCACTACTTTCTCCCCAATTCTCACCAAGGGCTTTTGGTTTAAACAAGTATCTTGGTTAGAACGTTGGTATTTAGACAGATTGTATCTAATCTCTTGAACCTTATCTGTACTGAAATCCTCATCATCCGTCACCCGTTTTTCTGCCAATGAGGACTGACCACTAATCACTGACCATTCACTACTGACCCGGACACGAATTTCCGTGGCATCTACATACACCACTTCCCCGTCTGTACGGGAAACTATCACCATCCCAGAATCTCTCGCTGCTTGTGCCTCCAGACCGGTTCCTACCAAGGGGCGTTCTGGCTTCAACAGCGGTACAGCCTGGCGCTGCATATTAGAACCCATCAATGCCCGGTTAGCATCATCATGTTCCAAAAAAGGAATCATGCTAGTAGCAACTGAGACAATCTGCACAGGAGAAACCGCTACATAATCTACTTGTTCAGGTTCTGTGGTTGTCCAGTCTTGGCGATAGCGAACAGGTACTTGAGGTCCTTTAATATAACCATTTTCATCTAGAGGAATATCCCCTGTTGCTGTCCGCAAATCATCTTCTTCATCTGCTGTCATATAGACAGGAGGAAGGTCAAAAAGAACTTTACCGTTTTCCACGGGTCTAAAGGGTGTTTCTAAAAAACCATAGAGATTGACGCGGGCATGGGTAGCCAACGAACCAATTAGTCCGGCATTTGGTCCTTCTGGTGTTTCAATGGGACAAATCCGTCCGTAGTGGCTAGGGTGGATGTCTCTGACTGCAAACCCGGCTCTTTCTCTAGTTAAACCCCCAGGTCCCAAGGCACTGAGGCGGCGTTTATGGGTTAATTCTGCTAGGGGGTTGGTTTGGTCCATGAACTGACTTAGTTGGCTGGAACCAAAGAACTCTTTAATGGCTGCTACTAAGGGTTTGGGGTTAACCAGGGATGCGGGGGTGAGAACTTCAGCATCGGATACTGTCATCCGTTCTCGAATAATTCTTTCTAAACGATTTAAACCGACTCTGACTTGGTTTTGCAGTAATTCACCCACGCTTCTGACTCGGCGATTTCCCAGGTGGTCAATATCATCTATACTACCAATATCAAATTCTAGGTTAATTAGGTAGTCAATGGCGGCTAAAATGTCCCCAGGGGTGAGGACTCGCATGGTATCAGGGGCGGAAAGGCGGAGTTTTTTATTAAGTTTATAACGACCAACCTTCCCCAGATCATAGCGTTTAGGATCAAAGAAGCGGGAGTCTAAAAGTTGTTGTCCACCTAAAACTGTGGGCGGTTCACCGGGGCGAAGTTTCCGATATAATTCCATTAGAGCTTCTTCTTCGGAAAATTGCCCTTCTTTTTCTATGGTTTTTTGGAAGTATTCTGGATGGCGCAGGGCATCAAATATTTCATTATCTGATAGTCCTAGTGCTTTCAGAAGTACCTGGGCTGATAATTTCCGGGTTTTGTCTATCCGTACCCAAACTAGGTCGTTACGATCTGTTTCAAATTTGAGCCACGCGCCCCGGTTAGGTATTAAGCTGGCAGAATAAGTCCGTCGTCCGTTTTTATCTATTTCTGATTTATAGTAAACTCCAGGCGATCGCACAATTTGATTGACTATTACCCGCTCTGCTCCGTTGATAATAAACGTGCCTCTGTCTGTCATCAAGGGCAAATCGCCAATAAATACTTCTTGTTCTTTGATGTCTCCTGTTTCTTTGTTCAATAGACGGGTAGGAACATACATCTGCACTGCATAAGTGCTATCTCTACGCTTAGATTCTTCGACGCTGTATTTAGGCTCTTTGAGTTTGTAATTATTTCCTAAAAAGTGGAGTTCTAGTTTGCCAGTGTAGTCTGTAATTGGACTAAAGGAGTTCAGTTCTTCTATTAGTCCTTCTTCTAGAAACCAGCGAAAACTAGAACGCTGGATTTCAATTAAGTCGGGTAATAGAAAGGCGGATTCCATATATTTGTCGTTAGTCATGCCTTTACCTTTGTCAACCTGGTTAAACTTGCTAATAGCTTGGGTGGTGTAGCCTGGACTTAGGCTTTGTGCTAAAATGTAAATCGGGAATGATGAAGTCTATAAATTGCGGGCAAAAGCCTGTTGTTGGGCTTTTGCCTGGGTCATTTTTTCTACTTCACACTTCATGCCTTGTACTGCATTCCTGACTGTGATCTGCTATATAAAACCTAGACAAAACTAGACTTTACTTTCTACTTCAATTATCCCTCAGTAGACTTACACACTTTAGCCCAAAGCGATAGATTAATTGCTCCCAAAATTGATGATTTTGGCGAGGGTGGGATTTTGGGGCGTGGTGCTGGCCATAGCATTATGGATTTAATATTGCTATGATTGTCTGGATAAGACAATTACTTTTAAGGATTTTCTATAGGTTTGATATACCGATAGCGGCATAACCGTGACTGAATTGTTGTTTGCCAAATTTTCAGCCACTATGCTTGTTACCACGGAGTGATGGTGATTGAGAGCATCCGTTTGTGGAGATTTAAGTGGATGGACGGACAACTTGGGATTTTAGATTTGGTTGTGAAATGAGCATGATTGTTGAGATTCATTCAGGGGCTTAAAACCAGGAATTCTCGGCGGAGTACAGTCAAGACGATCACATTTACTGGATCTTTAAGAATTATTATCCTTTCTCTATCATTATGGCTTAACCTAAATGTTTTGGAGTGAATAATTCTAGCACATTTCTATCTTCCAGATGTATCATGATGAGTTAAATCAATATTCATCTTAGGGGGGTGATTGTCATCTATAGTGCTAGACCGAATAATTTACAAGCGTTTTCGGTGGTTTTCTGGGCAATTTCCTCGATTGTTTCTCCTCGTAGTTTGGCTAATGCTGCCGCTACATAATAAACATGAGCAGGTTCATTGCGTTTTTCACCGCGTTTAGGTACGGGTGATAAAAACGGGCAGTCTGTTTCTATGAGCAATTTATCGCTACTTACAATGGCCGCGCTCTCTTGAATAGTTAGAGCATTTTTAAATGTCACTGTTCCACTAAAGCTAATATAGAAACCTAGATCTAAAAACCATTGAGTTTCTTCTGGTGTCCCTCCCCAGCAGTGCATGACACCCCGTAACTTTTCCCCATACAAATCCCGCCATTTTTGCAATATATCCCTCACGACTGGTGCAGCATCACGACAATGGATGATCACCGGTAAATTCAGTTCACAGGCGATGGCCAATTGTGATGTAAATACCTCTTGCTGATGGTGATAGTTATCTGCTTTGTAGAAATCTAACCCCATTTCCCCAATGGCTACCACTTGGGAATGAGAACTGGCCAAAGACTTGATTAGGGTAGCCGTTTGGTGATCCCATTTATCAGCATCTAGAGGATGTAGCCCTACAGCAAAGCTAAGTTCAGGGAACTGCGCTGCTATTTGGCTAATGCTGGCAAATTCTTGCGGGTGAACACAGGAGTGGATCAATCGGACTACTCCTGCTGCTTGCCACCTGGCGCGTACTGCTGCTAAATCTGGCTGAAAAATGTCAAAGTTAATGTGTACGTGGGTATCTATGAGTTGCATGGCTTGTTAGTTGTCAATGTTCAGTGGTCAGGGCTAAACCGACCAGGACTTTGGCAAAATAGAACGTGGGGTAATTCGTGAATTACCCCTGAGAATGGGGTTTCCTGTTATATTTTGGCAATTGTCCTACAAACCGGGGCCACCACGGGGGGATTGCCCCTACCGAATTTTTGACTAAGCCGTGAGGGTTTTGTGTTTGTGAGCCAGTCTTGACTTTTTCCTGGACCCATTGTTGGGATGAAGCACGCCCTTCTTCACAGCTTTATCAATTTTGCTGTAAGCTTCGGACATTTTTACTTCTACTTCCTGCTTGAGTTCTGTTGTCGGATTAGCAGCATAAGCTTCTACAGAACTAAAGTATTTCTTCATCAGCGTCTTTACGGCTGATTTATATGCTTTATTACGCAGTCGGTTGCGTTCTGCGATTTGGGCGCGTTTAAGAGCAGACTTTGTATTCGCCACAGTAATTCCAAAAAAGACTATTAATTATGTACACACACTACTAGGTTTAATTAATATAGCATCATTTTCGCCAATGTTATAATTTCCAGAAAAAAATTTTTTATTTGGACCAGAAGGGCTTGAAATTGAGAAGTGGGGAAATAGGGTAAAATGGATAATTGAGAAAAAAAGGGGTGTAATTGCGGGAATTAATTGTGGGAGATGGTGAAATTTCCTGAGTTGGTTGAGTTTTATAAAGTAGTATCAAAAAAAATCCAGGTTAAGCTAGAGAAGAGAATCAGATCCAGGTTGATAACCTAAGTCAAGCCGGGCGGATTCAAAAGTCAAGAATCAAAGGTCAAAAAGCTTACATGATGAGCTTTTTAGCTATTTTTGAATAACTTGCTATTGATGTCATGCTGTAGCGGCGAGTAAAAAGCCTAAACCTGGTTCTGGTTTGAGAAGATTGTAAAATTTTGCATTGTCATTACTCCATGCTGCGAATTATTACTGAGCAAGCTGACGTTAGAGCAGAACTGCAAAGGATCTGTGGACGCACCCAGGATGAACAGGTAATTCACAAAGAAGCAACAGTACGCGAAGTGTTGCAAGCGGTGAAGCGCCAAGGGGACAAGGCTGTACTACACTATACAGCGGAATTTGATCAGCAAACCCTAAAACCAGAAGAACTAAAGGTAACAGGCTCAGAATTAGATGCAGCATATCAACAGGTATCTAAGGATTTGCTGCGCTCTATTCGCCTAGCTTGCGAAAAAATAGAGACTTTTCACCGTCAGCGAGTTCCCAAAAGCTGGGTACAATTTGGCGATGATGAGGTAGTATTAGGTAAGCGCTACACGCCCGTAGACCGTGCAGGTTTATATATACCAGGAGGTCGGGCTTGTTATCCCAGTACAGTGTTAATGAATGCCATTCCGGCGAAAGTAGCGGGTGTGCCACGGGTGGTAATGGTGACACCTGTGAGAGGAGGTAAAATGGTTAATCCTGCGGTTTTGGTAGCGGCTCAAGAAGCGGGAGTTCAGGAAATTTACCGAATTGGTGGTGCTCAAGCTATTGGGGCTTTGGCTTATGGGACAGAAACTATTCCCAAAGTAAATGTAATTACAGGACCGGGTAATATTTATGTCACTTTGGCGAAAAAATTAGTTTACGGAACTGTGGGTATTGATTCTTTAGCAGGTCCTAGCGAAGTGCTAATAATTGCTGATGAAACGGCTAATCCTGTGTATGTAGCTGCGGACTTGTTAGCGCAAGCAGAACATGATCCTATGGCCGCTGCGATTTTGCTGACAACAGATGCTATTGTGGCTAAAAAAGTGCAAATCGAGGTAGAAAGACAATTGGTAGATCACCCGCGCCGGCTAGATACGGAAAAAGCGATCGCCCATTATGGTTTAATTGTGGTGGTGGAATCCCTGTCTGCCGCAGCGGAACTTTCTAACGAGTTTGCACCGGAACATTTAGAATTAGAAGTTGCTGATCCTTGGGCTTTAATTAACCATATTCGCCATGCGGGGGCAATTTTTATGGGTAGTTCTACACCTGAAGCAGTGGGAGACTATTTGGCAGGTCCAAACCATACCCTACCTACTTCTGGTGCCGCCCGTTATGCTTCGGCTTTAGGGGTAGAAACATTTTTAAAACACTCAAGTATTATCCAATACTCACAAACTGCACTAGAAAAAGTGGCATTGGCTATTGACATATTAGCAACTACAGAGGGTTTACCTTCCCATGCTGATTCTGTTAAATTCAGGGTAGATGAGAGGTGATAGGTGGTACAACACGGGTATACTGTTAGATTGTAGATTGGGTAAAACGGAGTGTTCACGTAGCGTGCCGAAGGTGTAACCCAACACGGAAATGTTGGGTTTTTTTAAACCCAACCTACAACTGAATTAAAAATGCGAACAATTGCGGATATTAATGAGAAAATCAGCCAAAAACGGGCGATAGTCTGGACTGCTGAAGAATTGAAAGCACGAGTTGGAGAAGTTGGTGTTAATAAAGCTGCTAAGGAAGTAGATGTAATTACCACTGGTACATTTGAACCAATGGAGTCAAGTGGTGCAATTATTAACTTAGGACATACTGATCCACCGATAAAAATTCGGCGTTGCTGGTTAGATGGAGTACCAGCATACTCTGGTTTTGGGGCTGTGGATTTATACTTAGGTGCTAGTTGTCCAGTTGACACCATAGATGGGGAAGAAGTGCGAGAACGTGGAGGGGGTCATGTGATTGAGGATTTAATTGCGGGTAAATCTATCCAAGTACGTGCTATTGGACAAGTTACCGATTGTTATCCCAGGGCTACGTTTGAAACCACTATCACCCGTGACACCATCAATCAGTTTTACTTATTTAATCCGCGTAATCTTTATCAAAATTTTATTGTTGGTGTGAATGGTGGCGATCGCCCACTGTATACGTATTTAGGACCGTTACAGCCACGTTTAGGGAATGCAGTTTATTCTAACCCTGGTTCGCTGTCACCGTTGCTGAATGACCCCGATTTACAAATCGTTGGTATTGGGACAAAGATTTTTTTAGCTGGGGGTATTGGTTATGTAGCTTGGGAGGGGACACAACATTTCCCTTTGCAAAAGCGGTTAGAAAATCGGACACCGATTGGGCCTTCAGCCACTTTAGCGTTAATTGGCGATGCCAAACAGATGGATGCCCGATGGATACGAGGTTGTTACTTTAAAAGCTATGGACCGTCCATGATGATGGGTGTAGGCGTGCCGTTACCAGTTTTAAATGTGGGAGTGATAGAACGGTGTGCTGTCCAAGACAGAGACTTAGTAGCACCAATTGTAGATTTTTCCATTCCTCGTCGTGTCCGTCCTACCTTCGGTTTAGTGAGTTACGCCCAACTTAAGTCTGGACGTATCACTATTGAAGGGAGAACGGTACGAGTAGCATCTTTAGCGAGCTTATTTCTTTCCCGAAAAGTAGCCCAAGAGTTGAAACAATGGATCAAAGAGGGGATATTTACCCTAACTGAACCAGTAGCCCCGATACCAATGGAGCGTTCTTTTTTACCTCAAGATCGTTGGACTGAGTTTTAGAAGTAGTGAGAAAGAAGAAAGACAAAGAGGGAAATTCCGTGTTTCTGTACTCACTAATCATCATTTGACAACAGACAACTGACCAATTACCTATTCCCCGGTCGGCTTAGGCCTCTTAATAGGCATAGGAGTGGGGGTTTTGGGTATAGGTTTAGTAATAACCGTGGGATCACCTGCTGTCTTTCTAATGGGACGTGGGGCTTCACCATTGCGTCGAGGGGGGAATGGTCTTCTAGTACCGCTGTTAGCAACACCACGGGGCGCGGCTTTGAATGGCGGTCTACGTTTTTTGGGTAAATCAGCGATCGCTTCGGCATTAATTACTACTAAAGCATCTGATTCCCGTTTCACATTGAAGTCCCAGAACTTACCGACGGCTTTGGTCGTTAATATGCCCTTGAGTTTCAACTTAAAATATTTAGCTTTATCAGTAGTTTTCCGGGGAGATTGCTTGATTTTCACAACCAAACTCTTTTCATCAAAAGACTGGTAAACTACCTCACCGCGCACAGAAAAACCGCCATCAGGAACAGCTGATGAGGGTTTGAGATCATCACAAACTACTGTCGAGTTGTGTAACTTTTGAGTAATCGCATCTGGGCTATGTTCATCTAGTGCATTTTTCGCCAGATTTTCTGGTTCCCAAACGCCAACAATTTGCAGGTGTAATGCGTCATTTTCTTGTCTGGTGCGGGGATAAACTACCCATAGATGTTCTTTTTCTAGGTCTAAGTGATTTTTGACTAGACTCATAATCCGACCTAATAGGACGGCATTAAGTTCAACCCCATCGCTAGTCAGTAGTGTTCCTTGGGTAAACTGTTCACTACTGGCATGATAGCACCCGCGAACTAGGCCAATAGCTCGGTACTGGGTTGGTTCGCTCGGAGGTGGAATTGGTTGTTCTCGATTAACTAAATGCCCGTTAGCATCGGATTTACTCAGGTCAATGACAGAATTTTCCAGTTGAGAGGGTTGGTTTGCTAATGTATGAGCATTAACAGGGGGTGAAATCTCTTTTCTGCCTTGTTTAGAGGCTGTGGAATTTGAGGATTGAGAAGATGGCATCAGGTCGGAATTCATAAAAACTCCTTGCGGCACAAGACGTATCCCTTGGTAGGATTTGACAAAGACAGGTAGAAAAGAGCAAGTGTGGCTGATCAAAGTATATTTCCTTTTAATCTAGCCTTTCGCTTGATGCTTTATATGAACAGAAGTACGCAAAATATCACATTTATACACTAAATGTGTAATTTAGCCTCTTCACAACCATTGAGGCTAAGGCCACGCTAGGTTATCGGCAGCATAGCATAGCTATAATTCTGACGGATCTTCCTAAAGTCATCACTTACTTTAGCAGGATAGATATTTATTTGTTATAAAATTCACAGACAAATCACCGTATTCCGCAAAGTTTTGGAAATTTTTAACTTTGCAATTTGTAATTAATTTGTAATTAATTTGTAATTAATGTCATTGTCGGAATTTAGATCAAGAATAAATCCAAAATTTAAAATCTGCTGATAGTGTAGCATGACTTTGGTTCTATATACTTACATTTTGTTAACATTTAGGAGTAGAATAATATTGTGTCTGAATCGCGTAATCGCTGGATGGTTCGAGTAGTCTTGGCTTTCGCTGTTGTTGCTTTTGTGGGGGTTTCTGTTATGCCCATAATTACAACATTTAACAAACCCCAATCATTACCATCGAATCAAGCCAATACTGAGAATCAAGGATCTTCATTTCAGCAAAAGTCAAAATTAGAAGATCAAGTCCGGGGCTATGAATTGGTTTTACAGAAAGAGCCAGAAAATCAAACTGCACTCAAGGGACTTTTGCAAGCCCGGTTACAGTTGTTGAGTCAAAAAGGACAAGGGGAAGTTAAACCGGCTGATATTCAAGTTGTGATTGAACCTTTGGAAAAACTTGCTAAACTTAATCCCCAAAAGTCAGAGTACGGGGTTTTACTGGCTCAAGCTAAACAACAAATTGGCGATAAGGAAGGAGCAACCCAAACTTATCGTACTATTTTAAGTGCAAAACCGGCAGATTTGAAGGCTTTGCAGGGTATGGTCAGTTTGCAATTAAGTGAAAAGCGTCCAGAAGTAGCTATTAGCTTATTAGAAGCAGGTTTAACTGCTGCAAAGAAGGCTAATGCTATTGAGCCAGGTAGTGGGGATGTAGTTGCTATTCAAGTCCTTTTAGGTAATGTCTACGCTTTTCAGAAGCAGGATCTTCAGGCTATTTCTGTGTATGATCAAGCAATTAATCAAGAGCCTCAAGATTTTCGTCCCGTTTTAGCGAAAGCAATGCTGTTTAAGCAACAAGGGAAGCTTGCTGAAGCAAAACCTTTATTTGATAAAGCTACAGCCTTAGCTCCGGCTCAGTATAAGGACGAAATCAATAAGGTAGCAGCAATTTCTGAGCCTAATTCTACATCATCTCCTACGGCTAGTCCATAGGGGAGAGGCCTGACTCAGCTACTCTTGCTACGGATTATTTTCCTTCTATAGCGGCGACTATGCCAAAGATGATAAATAGAAAACCGCCTAAGAAGGTAATTTGCCTTTCGGAAATTCTACCTGCTATTAATTTACCACCGATAACGGCGATCGCTGCACAAATTGCGTGTCCTAATATTGCGCCGGCTGTAACACCAATGGGGTTATTACTGGCTGCGAGGACTATGGTGGCTATTTGTGTGCGATCGCCCCATTCTGCTATAAATGTTAGTACGAAGGATTTTAGTAAAATTGACCAGACACTTTTTTGCTGGGGATTATCTAAATCTGCCTTTTCTACCGCCTCTTGTGCCTCCCCTACGACTTCTTCAGTCGCAGATACAGCCATTTTATTGGCATCATAGATTAATTTCAAACCAAAGGCGATAAACAAAACTATTTCGGCATAATGAATGATTTGTTTTGGCAAAAAGGACACTACTTGTCCAAATGCAACTGATAAGATAGTCATAGCCGCTAAAGCAGCTATCACACCAGAGAACACCAAGCGCCGTGGGTGGTGCATGGACAGAATTACAGCGATAAAAAAGGTTTTATCACCTAGTTCAGAAATGGTAATTAGTAATAAACCGGCGGTAAAGGCTGTTAACACTCTCTCAAACTCCTGAAGGATTTTTTACCCGTGTGGAGTATCAATGAGAGCCATAAAACCTCACTGAACTCCACACTTTTCAATGTGTCGTCAGTGAAGGTCTCGCTTTCAAATACTTTGTTTATTCGCTATCTAAACCAGGCTCATCACCAGTATGTTGATTTAGATATACTGAACAGATAACTTTGATTTACTGTCAGCAGCTACTCCCCTTCTATTAGTTCTACATAATACTCTTGCTGAGATTAAAAGTCAAGCATGAATGGAAATTCAAAATTCCTAGTTTCAATTTTTAATTGCACAGGACTTACGCACCAGTAAATAAAAAATGAACCACGTTCGCGTAGCATCCCGTAGTGATAGACACGAAGGACACCAAAAAAGAAGATTTTAAGACAAAAAAGACAAAAAAGAAGATTTTAAGAGAAATTTTGCGTAAGTCCTGGCTTTTATATAGCATTACATTGCTTTAGTTGCTGCGTTAATTAATTGATCAACAGTATTTCCACCACCCAATGCACCTCCTATTGCTGGCATTGCTGGGCAATAAGCAGCTAGTGCAGCCGCAGGTGGGAAAACTAAAGTAGCTATTCCATCAATTGAGTAACATAATATAACACCACCAATTGTAACTCCAGCAGTCTCCACGACTCCCTTCCATAATCCATTAATGAAGGTATTGGCTAAATCTAAGCTTGCACCATCACTAACACTGTTGAGAGATTCATCAATTGAAACTAAATCACCATTACCGCCAGAATTATTAACATAGTAGTTGGTATCAGTAGATTCTGCATAGGCTGGGTTGACAACCACAGTAACAGCAATAGCAAAGGCGATGATAGATGCAATCAAGCTACGAAACATTTTAGTCTTGTCTTAAAACGATAAGTCTATATTACTAAAGATAGTTAGATTTTTCAAGGTTGAAGGTGACACTATTAAAATAGACCTTTTAAGTAAACACCGTTTAAGTGTCAATACTCATCAATCCACAGCTAAAATTTTATAATAACTTAGCACTTACAGAAGTGTCACACCAAAAATCTGTTGTAGGGTGCTTTACTACTGCATAAATCCTGCAAATAAACAGACTGTTGATATCTGACGCACCATACCAATGTGCTAGTTGCGTAAGTTCTGTAATTTTAATATCATCGGTTCTTACGTTGTTTTTATGCAGAATTAATCATAAGATGTCGTTTAATCGCCTTAAAAACTTGAGTTTAAGTAGGTGAACGGAAAAAAACCGACATAAGTAACGAAAAGTAAAGTTGCCCAAAACCTCTTCCCAGTTAAGAGTTCCCAGTTAAGAGTTCCCTGTTCCCTGTTTCCTTGTCATAACGACAATTTTTAACGCCAACCTACTTATTATTAATTTCTAATTTGAGATTATGACCTATTTAGAAACCGCAGCCCAATTTTACAGCCAAGTTGCTCAAACACCGGAAGTGGGGCTATGCTGTGTCCAAAGTACACCTTTACAATTACCAGGGCTGAAAATTCCTCTGGCTATGCAGGAAATGAACTATGGTTGTGGAACTACAGTTCATCACAACGAACTTAATAATCAACCTACAGTTTTATATGTTGGTGTTGGTGGTGGTTTAGAAGCGTTACAATTTGCCTATTTCTCTCCCCGTCCCGGTGCGATTATTGCTGTTGAACCTGTGGAGGCTATGCGAGAAGCTGCAATGCGTAACTTAGAAATTGCTGCAACGGAAAACCCCTGGTTTGATACTAGCTTTGTTGAAATTCGTCCGGGAGACGCTTTTAATTTACCTGTGGCTGATGCTTCGGTGGATATAGTAGCGCAAAATTGCCTTTTCAATATCTTTGAACCAACGGATTTGACTCGCGCTTTAAAGGAAGCATATCGGGTATTAAAATCCGGCGGTCGCTTACAAATGAGTGATCCAATTGCTACCAGTCCAATTCCTGATCATTTACAACAAAATGAACATTTACGCGCTTTGTGTTTATCCGGCGCTCTTACATATCCAGAATATACTCAACTAATAATTAATGCTGGTTTTGGACAAGTGGAAATTCGCGCACGTCGTCCTTATCGTTTATTAGATAAACATAGTTATCAGCTACAGGAAAATATACTTTTAGAAAGTCTTGATTCCGTGGCTTTTAAAGTGGAAATCCCCTCAGACGGGGCTTGTATTTTTACTGGTAAAACAGCAATTTATGCGGGTAAGGAAGAATTTTTTGATGATAATGCTGGACATATTTTACAAAGAGGTATTCCTGTGGCTGTTTGTGATAAAACGGCGGAAAAGTTAGCTGTTATCAATGCTGAAGAAATCATTATTACTGATTCTACATGGTATTATGATGGTGGAGGATGTTGTTAATTTTATACAGTATTTTACTCGGTTATGAAGTACAGTTTTCTATCCTCAAACCCGTAAGGGCGGGGTTTCCCCGTCCTCAATAGTATTTTATTAGAGCCAGAACTACTATGATTCTTGAATTTCCTTTTGTAAAGCCTGAATTTGTTCAAGAGATAATTCTGTAAATTCAGCAATTTGTTGTAAATTCATACCTGTTCGTAACAATTTCAAAGCAAACTTTCTGGTTGCTTCAGCTTCACCTTCTTGTTTACCTTCAGCTTTACCTTCTTCTAAAGCTTCTTGATAAACTTTGGTTTGTTTCAACTCACTTAAACCTAACATGGCTTCAATCTCCTTTCTGCTTTTTTTGGGTAATTTGTAGACGATAATTGTCTCAATCAGATTAATTAAATCCCGTTTAATTTTGGTATCAGTTAGTTGTTGGTTTGCTTGGGCAATTAAACGTCTTGCTAATGCTGGTGCAGATTCCTCTGTTTCTATTACTAGTTTAACAACTCCCACCCCTAAAGAACTCTCTCCCAACTCGTCTAAATAAATGCGTGTAACTCGCTGAAGCAGTAAGATTTCCCCAAATTGTACATTCTGTTCTCTTTCTATATTACGACTAGGATAGATGATGACAGCTTGCCAAGGATGAGGAGTTTTGTATTGTCGCAGGTAGAGAAAAAGCTCTGCAAAGAGACGATAATATAAATCATCATCGGGTTGAAATTGAACCTCAACAATGTAAAATGGCTTTTTGGCATCTTTGGTGGTTGGTAAAAATAAACCGTCTAAACGAAAAGCCAGTTGTTTAACTTCACGAGAGGTAAATTCATACGTACCTGCTTCTGTGGGAGACTGGTTAATTAATTCAAAAAAGATGCTAGGAAATGCTTGAAATAAGCTATAGAAAATTGTATCGGTTTTCACGGTAATTGAGTAATTCTTATATCTAATCTAGCTGAGGTTTCGCGCAAAGAGGCAAAGGAGCAAAGACGCAAAGAAAGGAAATTCTCGTTCCCACACAAAGCATCCTCGTTCCTCGTTCCCAGTCTCTGACTGGGAATGTCATCTTTGAGGTTCTAGGTTCTACCTCCAGGTATAATAGAGGCAGAGCCTCTTAACTATATTCCCACGCAGAGCATGGGAACGAGAGAACGAGAGACAGCATGAGAAATAGGAGAAACTAGAGAGAAAATGGGGTAAAATCCTCATATTTATCATCTTTGCTTTTATTTCTCAACTAATTATGGTTTAATTTAGCTAGAGATGCTTCTATGATTACACCTTTTTCTCAGCAGATAAATTCACCTTTAACAAAGCAGCAAATTAATGTTTTACAAGTTAATTTGGGAAAACTTTGTAATTTAGCTTGTAACCATTGCCATGTAGAAGCTAGTCCGAAAAGAACTGAGGAATTAACACCGGAAGTTTGTCAACAGTTAATTACTTTAATTGGTAGGTTTCCGCAAATTAAAACGGTGGATTTAACTGGTGGCGCTCCAGAAATGAATTATGGTTTTAAGTCTTTGGTAGAAGCTGCTAAAAATGCAGGTAAACAGGTCATTGTCAGATCAAATTTGACAATTTATTTTGTGGAAGGATTTGAGGATTTACCAGATTTTTTTGCTGAGAATCAAGTCAGAATTGTCGCTTCTCTTCCCTGTTATTTAGCCGATAATGTGGATAAAATGCGGGGAAATGGTGTTTTTGATCAATCAATTAAGGCTTTACAATGGTTGAATAAAATCGGTTATGGTCAAAATCCCAATTTAGTGTTAGATTTGGTGTATAATTCTCCATTACCAAGTAGTGATGATTTTTCTCTCACTCCTGAACAGGAAAAGTTAGAAGGAGACTATAAAACATTTTTGTCTGAAAAATTTGATATTCGATTTAATCATCTTTTCACTATTACTAATATACCTGTGGGGAGAACAAAGTTTCATTTAGAAAGAAAACAGCTTTATTCTCGCTATTTGCATTTTTTGGAATCTCACTTTAATGCAAATACAATTGATGGTTTAATGTGTCGTGAACAACTTTCAATTGATTATTTAGGGAATATTTATGATTGTGATTTTAATCAAATGATGAATTTACCTGCTAAAACTAGTAATGGTGAAAATTTGACTGTGAGTAAATTGTTAGAAATTGGTAGTTTGGATATATTTAATGAAGTCCAAACTGCTGAATATTGCTATGGTTGTACTGCGGGTTGTGGTTCTAGTTGTGGTGGTGCTATAGTATAAATTGACAAATATTAAAAATATATATGTCAGGAAATAATTACTTTGTAAAGAAATTTGTGGTAATTGAACTTCTAATTTTAATATCTAGTATGATCAAGGGAGTTAAGTCTCCTCACACCACATTTTTATTCAAGCCGTGAATTTATTTTTTCACGGTTTTTATTTTTTATGGCTAAGTAAGATCAAAAATCTCAAAAATGGTATAATCTGACCTGGTAATTATCAGAAAAGTATATGGCCTATTGGTTATTTCAAGGAAATCCCAAGTATTATCGAGTTTTAGAAGCTATCAGGGAGTTAGAAGCAATTCCTTGGTTGGTAACTCGTTATGCTAACAATATCGCTCCTGGTGATGGTGTTATTATTTGGTTATCTGGTAGTCAAGGGGGAATTTATGCGACAGCAGAAGTGATAGAACCCGCTCAATTCTTGACGGAAATACCAGATAAGAAATATTGGGTAGACTCTACAAGAGCTTTGGGAAAACAACAAGCGATAATTAGATTTACAAATAAATTTGTAGAATCTCCTTTACAGAAAAATCAGTTACAAGAAGATTCTGTACTTAAAAATTTATTGGTGCTTCGCGCTCCCAATTCTACTAATTTTAAGGTAAGTTCAGAAGAGTGGGAACAGGTACAGAAATTAATTCAGGAAAAGTAGGAAATATTAAAAATAATTTTGTTCCTCAAAGTGTTATGAAAGAGTTTTTGTCTGGCTGATATTCTATAATGATGGAAAGTTTAACTCCTCGCACCATACTTAGAACCGTAAAATATAGTATTTTGCGGTTTTTATTTTCTGATTTGGGTAATTTGATAAAATCACCTATAAATTCAATTCCTATATGACCGAAACACCCATACAAAAACCCAATAGTCCCACAATTCCCACATTTACCTCCATTACCGAGGAAAGATTGCACCGTCAACAGCGACTAGTGGCTGCATTGCGGCTATTTTCTCGATTTGGATTTGATGAAGGTGTTGCTGGACACATTACAGCCCGTGACCCGGAAAAACCTGAACATTTTTGGGTAAATCCCTTTGGAATGTACTTTGGTTTAATTCGAGTTAGTGACCTCATATTAGTTAATCAGCAAGGTGATGTAATTTACGGTAATCGTCCGGTAAATCGCGCAGCTTTTGCTATTCATTCTCAAGTTCATGCAGCCCGTCCTGAGGTGGTAGCAGCAGCTCACGCCCATTCTATCTATGGTAAAAGCTGGTCTAGTCTCGGCCGTCTGCTTGACCCGCTAACTCAAGATGCTTGTTCTTTTTACGAAGATCATAGTATATTTACTGATTATACGGGAGTTGTTCTCAACCTGGAAGAAGGCAAGCGCATTGCTGAAACTTTGGGAAAAAATAAAGCCGTCATTCTCAAAAATCACGGTTTATTGACAGTAGGTAAAACTATTGATGAGGCTGCTTGGTGGTTTATCACAATGGACCGCTCTTGTCAAGCGCAATTATTGGCAGAAGCAGCCGGAACACCCAGCCCAATTAAACCAGAGTATGCCAAGATAGCTTATAGTCAAGTGGGTTCTGCTGAGATGGGTTGGTTTAGTTTTCAACCCTTGTATGAGATGATTGTACGGCAAGAACCAGATTTACTGGAATAATATAGCGATTATAGGAGCTAGGAAAAGTTATTAGTAGTATGGGATACAATCTAGGGTGCAAGACCTGCGCCCTTACGGGTTTTTGATTTAACTAAACTGTTCGATAATTCCCCCACCTAATACCTTGTCTTTGTCGTACCAAACCGCAGCTTGTCCGGGTGTAATGCTAAACTGTGGTTCATCAAATACTAAGCGCACGCGGGAATCTGCTAAAGGAATTACTGTCACAGCTACGGGTTGAGAACGATAACGAATTTGTACTTCTGCTCGTACAGGTGTGACTGGTTCAGCAATAGAAACCCAATTTACTCTATTTATTGTACATTCTGACTGAGTTCCTTTGGTGCGATCGCCTACAACTACCCTGTTATTAACAGCATCTAAGGAAATCACATACAAGGGTTCGGCCGCAGCAATACCTAAGCCTTTTCGCTGGCCAATGGTATAATGATGAATACCATCATGTTGTCCCAAAATTTTGCCAGTAGTATCAACAATATCACCGGATTTGGGAGCTAAATATTTATCTAAAAATGCCCGCATAGAACCGTTACTTTCTACCAAGCATAAATCTTGACTTTCCGGTTTATCGGCGGTTTTTAAGTTGTATTCTGTAGCAATTCTCCGGGTATCGGTTTTATTCAATTCACCTAGGGGAAAAATTACAGCCCCTAATAAATCTTGGGATAAATCATAGAGAAAATAAGATTGATCTTTATTGCGGTCAACGGCTCGTAACAATTGGTAACGATTAGTAGCGTCATCGTAACGAATTTTGGCATAATGACCTGTAGCGATGCGATCGCATTTTAATTTTTCCCGTGCATATTCCACCATCGGACCAAATTTGACCGTTTTGTTACATTGAGAACAAGGTAATGGCGTAATTCCCGCACTATAACCTGTCACCAAAAAATCAACAATTGACCTTTGAAAGACATCCCGAATATCAACAATTTCATGGGGAATACCCAATTGTTGGCAAATATCAGCCGCGTCGATCATTCCTTCAGAGCAACATTGCCCCTTGCCTTTCATTAGCCAAAGGGTTAAACCAATTACATCATAGCCCTGATTATGTAGCATAGCGGCGGCTACGGAACTATCAACGCCACCAGAAAGACCAACGACAACTTTTTTCATAATTCACACTTTTCAAAGTGCTTGCGGCTTATTTTCGTAAGAAAGGGGTTTTTTATTTGCTCACAAAGTGCGAGGTTTTCCGATTGTAGCATATAGGAGAAATTTTCCTGTTAAGGTAGTCCATATATGGAATATTGCATAGAAAATTTCTGTAAAAGCTAGTAACAAATATGTCTAACTTAAGAGTCAGTTACTTTACTCCTTTATTCATGTTATCTTTACTTGCGGGTGGGTATTGGGCGTTAATATCCGATTATACTCCAGTTCAGGCTCAAATCCCCAAGAATAGTCAATTTTTAGCACAGGGGACGCAGCAAGTACAACCTGGGGAATTGAACCAGTATAACCAAAATTTTGAACGATATTTTGTTTATGTTGATAGCAGCGATTTTCAAGTATTGCAACGAGTTCAGCAAGTTGAAGGCAATGCTTATATCCGCAATTATAATGGACGTAATGTTATTCAATGTGGTGTTTTTCATCAACAATCTAATGCTGAAATCAGGGTGAGAGAATTGGAATTAAATGGTGTTTTTGGTGCTAGAATTGTTAATTCTGCAAATCTAGAAATAAAACCCAATAATTCTGGTCAACAAACAGCCTATGATAACAACCAAAACAATCCAAATAACTATCAACAAGAAGCAAGAAAATACTACTATATAGTGATTCCTAGTCACCCTAATAATTTACGTTCTTTTGGTACAGAAATTCGACAGAAAATAAGTGCAAATATTAATGTATTTATGAGAACTCAACCACGGGGAGCGCATATAGCTATAGGACCTTTTAGCGACAAATATGAAGCAAAAATATGGAATAGCTATTTTCAAAATTCAGGTTACGGTAATGCTAGAGTTTATTATGGAAAATAGGGTAATGGGTAATTGGTAATGGGTAATTGGTAATGGGTAATTGGTAATGGGTAATGGGTAATGGGTAATTGGTAATTGGTAATTGGTAATTGACAAATGACAAAAGAACAAGTAGTTACCGCAGCGCAAATGCGGGATATTGAAACCAGAATATTTACTGCGGGAATGCCTGTAGCTGCTTTAATGGAAAAGGTAGGGGGATTAATTTTCCAACGCTTACAAACTATTATTTCTCCAGATAAATGTGTGGGCATTTTAGCCGGTCCAGGTCATAATGGAGGTGATGCTTTAGTAGTAGCGCGTGAATTGTATTTTCACGGTTATAAAGTTTGGATTTATCAACCTTTTTCTAAATTGAAAGAATTAACTTCACAACATTTTCAATATATTCAAAGTTTGGAAATTCCCTGTTATCAAGAAATTAACGAATTACCAAATTGTGATTTTTTAATTGATGGTTTATTTGGTTTTGGTTTAGAAAGAGAAATTACCGACTTTATAGCTGCTGCAATTAATTATTTTAATCAAAGAAATCAGCCTATTATTAGTATTGATATACCTTCCGGTTTACACACAGACACAGGGGAGGTTTTAGGAACAGCTATTCAGGCAAGTTATACATTTTGTTTGGGTTTATGGAAACAGGGTTTATTACAAGAACAAGCATTACCTTATGTTGGTAAAACTGAATTAATTGATTTTCATATTCCCTTAACAGATATTCATGCGGTTTTAGATAATGTCCCCCAAATCAAACGCATTACTAAAACAACAGCATTATCTACCCTACCCTTACCCCGTCCCCTCATTACCCACAAATATAAACAAGGACATTTATTATTAATTTGTGGTTCTCGACGTTACGCAGGTGGAGCAATTTTAACAGGTTTGGGTGCGCGAGCTTCTGGTGTGGGAATGTTGTCAATTGCTGTGCCAGAATCTTTAAAAATGTCGTTAGTTTCCCATTTACCAGAAGCGTTAATTATCGGTTGTCCTGAAACAGAAAAAGGAGCAATTGCTAATTTACCATTAGTAGGGTGTGTTAGCGATAGCGTAACGCACCTTATAGACTTAAATTCATTTACTACAATTGCTTGCGGACCGGGTTTAACTACAGATAATATTTCTATTCTTCCCGAAATAATTGAATGTGAATGTCCTTTAATTCTCGATGCTGATGCTTTAAATATTCTCGCACAATTAGGAACTATTCCCCTATTAAAATCACGAAAATCAGGCACTGTAATTACACCCCACACGGGAGAATTTAAGCGTTTATTTCCCCATATTGATTACACAAATAGAGTCAAAGCAGTACAAACAGCAGCCCAAGAAAGTGGGGCTGTAGTCCTGCTCAAAGGGGCAAGAACGGCTATATCTCATCCTCAAGGTGGTGTTTGGATAAATCCCGAAAGCACCCCGGCCTTAGCCCGTGGAGGCAGCGGTGATGTATTAACTGGCCTGTTAGGTGGACTATTAGCGCAAATTCCTCCCCCAGAACTTACCATGGAGGATGTAGTCGCAAGTGCGACTTGGTGGCATTCTCAAGCAGGAATTTTAGCAGCACAAGCAAGAACAGAATTAGGAGTTGATGCTTTTACACTGACACAATATTTATTATCAGTCTTGAAGGGATAAAAAAAGGCAAAAGGCAAAAGGTAAAGGGTAATAATTAGTTTTTACCAATTACCAATTACTAATTACCAATTACCAATTACCAATTACCAGATAACAACTACTTAATTACTACCTTACCACCAGCTTCTTCAATCCGCTTCTTGATATCCTCAGCAGCGTCCTTAGCTACACCTTCCTTAACAGCTTTAGGAGCAGCTTCTACCAATTCTTTAGCTTCTTTCAGACCTAAACCTGTGATTTCACGGACAATCTTCAAGACAGCAATCTTCTTATCAGCAGGTACGGAATCCAAAATTGCATCAAACTCGGTCTTTTCTACTACTTCTTCAGCAGGAGCAGCAGCACCAGGGGCCATCATCATCATACCACCAGTAGCAGCAGCGCTCACACCAAAGGCTTCTTCGATTTGCTTGACTAATTCAGAAGCTTCTAATAAGGTGAGGGCTTTCAATTGTTCTAAAATTTGTTCGGTTGCAGCAGACATGGATGTAACTCCTAAATAATTTTTGATTTGTTTTGATTTGTCAGTTGTCATTTGTTAGTGGATAAGCACCACCACGATTAATTAGTGCGTTCTGTATTTGCTAATACACACTAAGACTCACTTTCGGAACTATCACCATTTTCTTTTTCAGCGATAGCTTGCAAAGCGCGAGCCAAGGAACTGGGAACTTCGTTGATACCAACAGCCAGCTTGGTAGCCACAGCGTTGATAGCACCAGCGATTTGACCCATGAGTTGTTCTTTAGATGGTAAGTCTCCTAGAGCCTTAACATCAGCTTCACTCAGGACACGACCTTCCATGACACCACCGCGAATTTCTGTTTTCTTGGTGGCTTTTTGGAATGCTTGATAAGCTTTAATCGCGGATAAATCTTCTTTAACTAGAAGAAATGCAGAAGAGCCTTTCAGCAGTTCCGACATTGGCTCCCACTGTTTCTGATCCTTAATGGCAATGCCCATAAAGGTGTTTTTTGTCACCTTACATATAGCACCACTAGGACGGAGTTGCTGACGCAAATTGGTGATTTCGGCAACTGTTAGCCCCTGGTAATCAATTACCAGTGCTAAAGTTGACTTACTCAAGGTTTCCTTGAGATCAGCTACTATCTCTTTTTTGTTTTCTAACGTTCTTCCCATACTTATCTCACCTCCAATGTCAGTTGTCAGTGGTCAGTTGTTAGTTTTTACTCTATTTCCTGTCACCTGTCACTTATCAGCCATGACCTTTTTGCTGACCCGCCGAAAACAGTTAACCCCAGCTATCTTAGCCAGGGTTTCAAAGTGGTATTTTTAATACTGTCGTTGTCACAGTTTTACTGTTTAAACTTTAGGTAGTTAAAATTACAACCTCGGCAGGATATTAAGCTATTAGCACCTGCTGTCTCCGGCTTTATCTATTTAATTTTGGTTATTAGGATTAGTTATTGGTCATTAGTCATTGCTGATTATACTCATCTATCACCAATTACCCATTACCCATTACCAATTACCAAATTATGCAGCTTCGGTGAGTTTTAATTCCCGTAAGGCGCTGATATCAATGGCAATTGATGGCCCCATAGTCGAGGACACATACAATGACCGCCAATAACGACCTTTAGCACCTGAAGGACGGTTACGGTCAATGGACTCTTGTAATGCCTTCAGGTTGATTAATAAATCTTCAGGTGAAAAACCAGCCTTACCAAACATAACATGAACAATCCCAGTCCGATCAGCCCGATATTCTAATTTACCAGCTTTAAATTCGGCGATCGCACTACCGATATCAAAGGTTACTGTACCACCTTTGGGTGACGGCATCAAACCACGCGGACCTAGCAATTTACCAAGCTTTGCTACCTGTGGCATTACATCTGGTGTCGCAATCAGCTTATCAAAGTCCATGAAGCCCTTCTGAATCTGCTCAATCAGTTCTTCTGAACCAGCTATATCGGCACCAGCATTAGTCGCCTCTGTGACTTTTTCCCCTCTAGCGATCACTGCTACCCGGATTATTTGCCCCGTACCTTTAGGTAGTGCTACTGTTGTCCGCAATTGTTGGTCTGTGTACTTAGGATCAATTCCTAAACGGATATGAGCCTCAGCAGCTTCGGCGAATTTAGCGGTTGCTGTTTCTTTTAACAGAGCCAATGCTTCTAAGGGTGTATAATCCTTATCTTCTACTTTTTCTAGTAACGCCCGCAAGCGGCGTGATACTTTTTTTGCCATTTTTTTCTCCTGGGGTAATCTCGAAGTTATGCTTCTCCCCCGATATGATTTTAGATTTGGGATTTTCGATTTGGCTATTAGTTATTCACTCAAAAGCACAAACTCAAGATTTATCACTTAATCACTTAATTAATCTGTGATAGTTACGCCCATGTTTTTCGCAGTTCCTGCCACGATTTTCATGGCTGCGTCAATATCGTTAGCGTTGAGGTCGGGAAGTTTGGTTTGAGCAATTTCCCGTAATTGATTTCTACTAATGCTACCAACTTTCTTTTTGTTGGGTTGATCTGAGCCTCTTTCAATTTTCGCCGCTTTCCGAATCAATACTGATGCGGGTGGTGTTTTGAGTACAAATGTAAAACTTCTGTCTTCATAAACAGAAATTTCTACTGGTATCACCATTCCCGCTTGGTCTGCTGTTTTGGCGTTGTACTCTTTGCAGAACATCATGATATTAACACCATGTTGACCCAGTGCAGGACCAACGGGCGGTGCTGGGTTGGCTTTCCCAGCATTCAGGGCCAACTTAATGACCGCTACTAATTTCTTCGCCATTTGTATTTAGCTCTGTTTTTTAACCTGATTAAATTCTAGTTCTACTGGTGTATCTCGTCCAAAGATTGAGAGTAGAGCTTTTAGTTTACTCCGTTCTGGGGAAACTTCAATTACCTCGCCTTCAAAATCCTTAAATGGACCAGAAAGCACCACTATCTTATCACCTGTAGCCATATCAATTTTGACTACTGGTTCTTGTTCCGTGGCTTGTTTGAATATGCGTTCAACTTCCGCAGGATTTAAGGGAACTGGCTTCACGTGGCCACGACCTCTACCGCTACCACGCTTCTGCTCCGCGCCCACAAAGTTAATGACGTGGGTGGTATTCCTTACCACTTGCCATGTATCATCACTCATTACCATCCGTACTAACACATATCCAGGAAAAACCTTTTCTTCTGAGGGCTGACGTTTACCATCTTTACGGATTTTCACCGTTGGTGTGTGGGGAATTTCCACTTGGATGATTTTATCAGCTACATCAAAAGTTTGGATACGTTGCTCTAAGTTTGTCTTGACTCGTTTCTCACAACCGGAAGCTACTTGCACCGCATACCAGCGTAACTCTTTAGACGCTGTTCCCAGTGCTTCCTCCGACTGCAATTCTAAATTACGTGGTTCGTCTGTTGCAGAAGTCATCAGAACACCTGTTTTGCTGCCCAACTGAACAATCCATCGACCAAGTATATCAAGGAGGCGGAGAGTGTAACCATTAATAGTACAGCTACTGATTCACTCACCAACTGTTTCCGACTGGGCCAAACTACTTTTTCAAGTTCTTCCTTTGTTCCTTGGAAAAAATTGTTTAAGCTAAACCCATTTTCGGTTGCTGGTATTTCTGCTTCGTTTTTTTTGGCCACAGTCGTTATACCCTCGTTTCTTGAATAGCTTCACCTTGTCATTTTTTCAAGGTTTACAGTTTCGACCTCAACTGACTGGCAATAGTAAAGCTATATTTTCAAAAAATTATACCCGAAATAATTGACGTTTTCTGCTGTTTTGGCAGTGACGTTATTGCTTCGGGCAATATTTTTCTTTTTGAGCGCGCCCTGGAGGACTTGAACCCCCGACATCAGGTTTTGGAGACCTGCGTTCTACCAACTGAACTAAGAGCGCACAAGCTTTTCTCTTTCCGGTCATTGTGATCAACTTTTTTTAGTTTAGCACAATTCGACTTTAATTGTCATCTAAATTGTTACTTATTTTTTTATTTTTGGCAAGTTAGCGGCGAATGCCGCTCACAGCTTGGGTTTTGTCTGTTAATTCCCTCTATGGAATTAGAGGGCGCGGTCGAATCTTTGTTTAATGCGGGTTGCTTTACCGACTAGGGCGCGTAAATAGTAAAGTTTAGCACGTCTAACTTTACCACGACGTAATACTTTAATGCTCTCAATGCGGGGAGAATGGAGTAAAAATACCCGTTCTACACCCACACCTTGGAAAACTTTGCGAACTGTAATGGTTTCGTTAATACCACCATTCCGCATGGCTATAACTACGCCTTCGTAGGGTTGGACGCGGTATTTAGTACCTTCTTTGATTTTGACTCCGACTTTTACTGTGTCACCGACATAGATATCAGGTAAATCAGATTTCAATTGTTCCGCTTCAATTGAGCGAATAATCTCTTGGGCGTTCATTACTTTTCTGTTTTCTGAAAAAACTCACAATCATTAATTATAAATCTATAATCGCCCCATAGTCCAGCTATTTATTAAAGGAGTCACCGAGTTAGGAGTTAGAAGGAAAGAAGGAAAGAAGGAAGAATAAAATTAACTAATGACAACTAACAACTAACAACTGTCTACTATCACCTGTCTACTGTCTACTATCACCTATTTACTGTCCAATAACAACTAACAACTGTCCACTAACAACTAACAACTGTCAACTGTCAACTGTCAACTGTCAACTGTCAACTGTCAACTGTCAACTGTCACCTGTCAACTGTCACCTGTCAACTGTCACCTGTCAACTGACCAATTTCTGTTGTAAAATAGACAGTATCAGGATTCAGGGGGAACCAGGTAACTGGTCTTAAACGCCTATAGAGACTATTTTTGGTAATATTCAAGGTTTAAAGTCCAGCCAGCTAAAACAACTCCAGCGGCTGTACCATCAGCGGATATCAGGGGATTGTATTACTACATCTGAGTTTGCACAACGTCTTGCAGCAGTTAGTACGGAAATTAATCAGCCTGTTTGTACTTATATCAACCGTCGTGGACAAGTAATTCGGGTTGGTGTGGGTACTCCGCGTCAAACTCAAATCCCACCCATGGAAATACCTCGCTACGGTGCAGAACGTCTGAGCGGAATTCGCTGTTTATCTACTAATCTCAAGTCAGAACCACCAAATGAGTCAGCATTAACGGCTATGGCTTTACAAAGATTGGATGCTTTAGTAGTTTTAAATATTACTGGGGGCGGATTTACTAAGCGTGGTGGTGGTGCAACTGGATACGTAAAAGAAGCTTATTTAGCTCACCTTGTGGCTAATAATAGACAGTTAGTGACTACTAAATCCTCTGACATGAGCATGGTTGACGCTAGTATATATTCCCACATATCACCGCCTCTAAGTTTAGATGCTTTGGCTGACCAGGATTTTCTCGAATTGGTGGAAAGTCTAGAAGCGGAATTTAGTCGGGAATATGTAGCTCAGGCAGTAGACACTGATCATGATCGGGTGGTAATTGTAGGAGTATTAACGGATAATACTAGCCCGCAACAATTCGAGGACATTATAGCAGAATTGGCACGGTTGGTAGATACGGCGGGGGGTGATGTATTACAGACTTTACAACAAAAGCGATCGCGTATTCATCCCCAAACAGTTATCGGTGAAGGTAAAGTCCAAGAAGTTGCTCTCACGGTGCAAACTCTAGGTGCTAATTTGGTAGTATTTGACCGTGATCTTTCACCTTCCCAAGTCCGCAATTTAGAGTCCCAAATTGGGGTCAGAGTAGTTGACCGTACGGAATTAATTTTAGATATTTTTGCCCAACGCGCTCAATCTGGTGCAGGTAAATTACAGGTAGAATTAGCGCAGTTAGAGTATATGATGCCACGACTCGCTGGCAGGGGTCAAGCCATGTCCAGATTGGGAGGTGGTATTGGAACTAGAGGACCTGGTGAAACTAAGCTAGAAACGGAACGTCGGGCTATTCAAAAACGCATTTCTCGACTACAACAGGAAGTTAATCAATTACAGGCACATCGTTGTAGATTACGTCAACGGCGACAACACCGAGAAGTTCCCTCTGTGGCTTTAGTTGGTTATACCAATGCTGGTAAATCTACTTTACTTAATGCTCTCACTAATTCGGAAGTATATACGGCTGACCAATTATTTGCTACCCTTGACCCGACCACACGGCGGTTAATGCTTCCCCACGCGGAAACCGGCGCACCCCAGGAAACTTTAATGACGGATACTGTAGGGTTTATTCATGAATTACCCGCGTCTTTAATGGATGCCTTTCGCGCTACTTTGGAGGAAGTAACAGAAGCGGATGCTTTACTGCATTTAGTAGATTTATCTCATCCTGCTTGGTTAAGTCATATTCGCTCAGTTCGGGACATACTCGCGCAAATGCCCATTACACCGGGACCTGCTTTAGTCGCTTTTAATAAAATTGATCAGGTGAGTAGTGAAACCCTGGCTTTAGCGCGGGAAGAGTTTCCCTTAGCGGTTTTCATTTCTGCCAGTCAGCGTTTAGGTCTGGAGACATTGCGTCAACGATTATCCCTGCTTATTCAGTACGCTGTTGATGGTGGTTGATGATTTTCATATCCCTGGCTTCTTTGAGAAGTCGGGGATCTAAGCTTAATGAATAATCAAACTATCTTTATTGACATACTCACCGACCTGAAGGTGCGATGATTCTTGACACTTCACCAGAACACGCCACAAGTGGTCTTATCGTCCCTCCATGTCCGTTTAAAGTCTCCCAATGCCATAAGGCGACTATAACCAAATTTTAACATAAAGCCGTCCTAAAAGCGATGCACTGAGCTTGCCGAAGTGGACGGGGCTTGTATCCCAGATTTTTGGTCAGTGCTAAAAAATCATAATTTATTATTGATAATAATGTCAATGATTCAACAATAATCCAGTTTTGCTAGAATCATGATGACTTCAATGTAATTGGTTACAAGATAATGATTACTACTGTTGAGCGTCGTTATAGTTTAGATGAATATCGCGCCATTGAAGAAAAAGCTGAAGAACGCAGTGAATATCGTCATGGAGAAATTGTGCCAATGTCAGGAGGATCAATCAATCATAGCCGTATAGGTGGCAATATTTTTGCATTTCTCAAGTTTATTTTGCGTGATAGTAAATGTGAGCCAATTAATAGTGATTTGAGGTTATGGATTCCTGAATATCAACGCGGAGTATATCCAGATGTAATGGTTTTTGCAGATCAACCGCAACTAAATGACAACCGCAATGATGAAGTTTTAAATCCCATTTTAATTGTAGAAGTATTATCACCTTCAACCGCAGATTATGACCGACAAAGCAAGTTTCGGATGTATCGTTCAATTAGCAGTTTTTGTGAATATTTATTAGTTGAACAAGATGAAATTTTTATAGAAAAATATAGTAAACAGTCTCAAGGTTGGTTATTGAGTGATTTTAATGATTTAGAAAAATCCATTTCTTTGGAGTCTGTTGGGGTTGATTTACCGATATCGGAAATTTATCGCGGTGTTGTTTTTAGGTAATCTGAATCAGGATTGACCAATAATAACCAGAAGGGCAGAGAGTAAAAGAATAAGAGTATAAAGGGCTACAAAGTCCTGAACGAAGACACGACCCGAAAACCGCAGCGACTGTCACGAAGGTCGCGCGAAAGCCTAACGCGAATCGCAGCCCGACAGCGCCAAGCATAGGAGTTCCAAGAACCGCCACGAAGCGTTTTTTTACTACTACCGCTTTGACTATTCCAAGCACTACCATCTGTAGGCGCGTTTATATAATTTTCATGCCAGTCATCTTCACACCACTCCCACACATTCCCGTGCATATCGTACAAGCCAAAAGCGTTCGGGGGAAAAGTTCCCACATCTGTAGTTTGTTCTCGATATTTACCTTTAGGTGCGGACTTGTAGGGATAATTACCATTGTAGTTTACTAAATCCGTGGTGATGTTGTCACCAAAGGAAAATGGCGTTTTTGTCCCCGCTCTACAAGCATATTCCCATTCTGCTTCACTGGGCAATCTGTAGTTTTTTCCTGTCCTTTGGCTTAACTTTTGACAGAATGTAACCGCATCATCCCAACTGACAGTTTCAACTGGGCGGTTATTGCCTTTGAAGCCAGACGGATTATCCCCTATAATAGCTTGATATTGTGCCTGTGTCAAGGGGTATTTGCCCATAAAAAAGCTGGGAACTGTAACTTGATGTTGGGGACTTTCATTATCACCCCTTTCTGCTTCATTTGCCGGTGAACCCATCCAGAAAGTTCCTCCCGGTATGGCGATCATTTCTAATTTAATACCTTTTCCTAAATCTTCGGTAAATGATGATTGGGGATTGATATTTACGTTAATATTTGCTGGTGGTTTGGGTGGGTTTGTGGGTGTAGGAATAACTATTGTTTTTTTATTTGCTAATGCGGCTAAAACTTCTGCTGCTGAGTCATAACGACGAGTAGGAATATCTTGCAACATGGTTTCTAATACCGTTGTTAATTCCTGACTTAAAGAAACATACTTTTGCCATTGCCATTGCATTTTTCTGGTATCAAATAATTTATCTGCACCATCAGCTTCTTGAAAATGTCCCGTCAATAATCTGACACAGGTAACAGCTAAACTATAGAGATCACTACTATGATAAACCATACCCCGAAACTGTTCCGGGGGTGCGTATCCAGGAGTACCTGTAACAGTCCCCACTCTAGTTAAAATAGTTCCACTTGTTTCTTTGGAAACGCCAAAATCAATTAGAAATAATTGACCGGTTTTACTTCTAATAATATTTTCGGGTTTTATATCTCGATGAATAACTTGATTGTCATGGATAAATTGCAAAACTGGCAATAATTCTGTGAGGATAATTCTGATTTGTGGTTCTTTTAATTTACCTTGATTTTGAAACTCTTCTAATAGGTTTTGACCATCAATAAAGTCTTGGACTAAATAAAGTCTACCATCTTGGGGAAAGAAGGCTTCTAAATCTGGGATTTGCGGATGTTTTCCTAATTCTTGGAGTCTTTTGGCTTCTTGTTGAAATAATTCGGTGGCTTTTGCTAAAGCCGCACTTCCAGCTTGTTGGGGTAAGAATTGTTTGATAACGCAGGGAGTATTTAATCTTTTTTCATCTACTGCTTGAAATGTTCTGCCAAAACCACCTTCTCCGAGAAATTTAATGGGACGATAACGATCATCTAAAAGGATTTTACTCCCACAGTTTTCACAAAAGTTAGTACCCTGGGGATTTTGATGAAGACAGGTAGGATTAAGACATTGACTCATGGTAGCTGCTGGGTATGTCTAGGGATGATTATACTATACCAGGAAACAAGATAAGCGGGGAAACCCCGCTGCTACTATTTCTGCTTCATCAAAGAGAGTTCAATATAATCTTCTCTGGGCTGTGTCATGCTAATCTCTACATTAGGTCCGAAATATTTGGTCATTTTTTCTTGCTTTTGTTGCCAAGCATCAAAGCTAATTAATGGCGAATCAAATTCTAAAATTAGGGTATAAGCCCCATTGATTTCGGTTTCTCGTAAACCTGTCACTATTGGTCTGGAATCGTCCGTGGGACTTAAACCTAGATAAGCTAGAGCTTCGTCTAAATGGGCTTTTTGTCCATAGCAGTAGCGTGTGATGTCTTTACGGATTTTAGTTTGTGTGACAGTTGCTTGTTGTTTTCTGAGTGCTAAAATTGATGGTGTGGTGGCTTGGCTGAAGGGTATGGGTTTGAGTTCATTAGCTTTGAGAGCTAAACCTCCCAATAGCAGCGGAAAACCATAGAAAAACCCCACTAAATTGAGGGTAGCGTTATCTGCAAAATAGGCAACAAAACCTGTAATAGTGAGTATACTACCGATTGTTAAACCAAGTGTTCCCAAAGAAATTCCGCCGAGCATAATTTGAGATTAGTATAATTTATTTTCATTCTTAGTTCTATTATCATCGCTGATTAGGGGCAAATTGACACAGAAATTAATATTCTTGTTTTTTGCGTTAACTTTAGATTTGAAGTGTTTAAAGACTGGAAGCAAAAAATGGATATTCAGACAATTAAAGACCGAATTAGCGCGGTTCAAGCTAAACGTGAACGGTTGCTGAGTTTACTCGAACAACCTAATTTAGGAACGTTAAGGGTTGATGTTAATCAAGCATTGGAAGAACTAGATGATCTACTGGATGAATTTAAACGCACTGTTCCTAATGCGTGAAATAATTAAGCAGATTTAATTAATAATAAAGATTAGCGTCGGGTGTTTGTTATGAACAATATACCCGACGCAATTTAATTTTGATAAGAATTTTGACAAGAATTTTGACAGTGACAGAATTGATAATTTATAATTTCTAATTGATACTAGACTAGACGGGGTTAAATTTTTCTGCTGAATAGGAAAAATACTTAACTCGCTGTCCTAACTGTTTAACTAAGGTAATGAGTTCTTTTGTACGAATATCTTTTTTGCAAATTTTATCAAATTTATGCTGAGTTTGGTTTTGCTGAAAAGATGTTTCATCTATAGATGAATAAGCTAAAATCTGAGTATTTGGAGATATATCTTTAATGTAATGAGACGCTACCCAACCATCCATAATTGGCATTTGTAAATCGAGGATAACGACATGAGGTTGATATAATTTTACCATTTCTATAGCTTCTTGACCATTAGCGGCTAAACCAACAACATGAATATTTTCTTGAATAGAAAAAACTAATTGTAAGCTTAAACGAGTCAGTTCATGATCATCAACTACGAGAATATCCAAGTTAGAACACTCAGGGGACAACATTAACATTCCAGAGAAAGAATAAATGTAAATTAATACTAATTTGAGAAATGATTGTCGCAGCTAAAAAGTTGTCAATTTTGTGCTGATTTAGTAATTTATTGACAATTTAAAATCGCAAATAGTATGAACTTTTATAGTTTATGATTATTAGTAAAATAATTCACTCTATCTTATGGATGAATTTTAGTGATTAAAAAAATATTTTTATGCAGAAAAAAGATTTAGTCATGTCTTTTTCGCATCATGATTTTATGAAAAATTAAATTATTTGCTATTATGGAGAGTTGGCAAAGTCTAAATTGATATCTAGTATCACTAATACTAGTTTGGTGGTTAGAAACCGCACCTAAACAGAAAAAACCCACTTGCGTGGGTTTGGAAACCTTGATTTTTTCTGAGTTCCAAAGGGGATTTTGGTTTGATAATAGCGTTACCCTTGGGTATGACAGGGAATTACCATCAGGGTGAGGTACGATTTTGACGGGCAAGATGCCCGTACCACAAGATTTTTATTATTAATATAGGACTCCTATTTGATTTTTGATAGCTTGCGTGGCGTAGCCATACAAGAATTAGTAGGTATCAATTCTGTCTTTCTTCCAGTTAAGAGTTCCCTGTTCCCAGTTAAGAGTTCCCTGTTCCCTGACCACACAAGTAAATTCACAGAATCAAACCGGATTCCTATATCTGTACTTCATAATCTCGGAAAATGCTGTATCTTTGCAGATAGCTTTTTGAGATATTCTCTAATTAATACCAGTAGAACGTAATGCCATGGACATAATAGTTTTTTGGGAATTGGCTTCTGGACAGTTATCGCCGGGACATCTTTGGATATAATTACCATCAGGTTGTAGTTCCCAAGCATGGCGATTATCTGCTAACATAATTCCTAATATTTCTTGTAGATCTTTGGCAATATCTTGGTCTTTTATTGGTGTAATTACTTCGACGCGGCGATCTAAATTACGACACATCCAATCAGCACTACCGATATATATTTCTTCTTGACTATTATTGTGAAAGTAATATATGCGAGAGTGTTCTAAAAAGCGGCCAATAATGCTGATTACACGAATGTTTTCGCTGAGATTTGGTATTCCGGGACGTAAACAACAAATACCGCGAATAATCAGGTCAATTTGTACGCCAATACGAGAGGCTTCGTATAATGTAGAAATGATTTGTGGATCAACTAGAGCATTCATTTTCGCAACAATTCTGCCGGAAAATCCATTTTGGACATTGGCAATTTCCCGCCGAATTAATCCGAGAAAGCGATCGCGCATATTCACAGGTGCTACCATAATTTCTCGATAGGATTTTTGGCGAGAATAACCTGTTAAGAAATTAAATACATCTGTTAAATCTGCACCCAATTCTTCCCGACAACTAAATAAGCCTAAATCTGTATAGAGTCGTGCTGTTTTCTGATTATAATTGCCAGTACCAATATGTACATAGCGACGCATTTTATCTTTTTCCCGTCGCACTACTAGAACTATTTTGCTATGGGTTTTTAAGCCTACTAAACCATAAACAACATGAACACCCACTCTTTCTAAACGTCTGGCCCAATAAATGTTATTCTCTTCATCAAACCGTGCTTTTAATTCTACTAATACGGAAACTTGTTTGCCATTTTCCGCCGCAGTAATTAAAGCATTGACTATAGGTGAATCACCAGAAGTCCGATAAAGGGTCATTTTGATGGCTAAAACATGGGGATCTTGGGCGGCACTAGTAATAAAGCGTACCACTGTACCGGAGAAGGATTGATAAGGATGATGCACTAGTAAATCTTTTTCTCGAATTACGGAGAAAAAGTCTTTTCCTTCTTCTGGTTCGTTGATATCAGTATCAATACTGGGTTCTCTAAGTCTTTGTAACCGGAAGGGAACAACAGATTGACGCGGGGGATCTTTGAGTTCTGGTAGGGGTAATGCGAGAAAATACATTAGATCTCGCAGTGCTAAAAGACCATCAACTTCGTAAACATCGCTTTCAGTTAATCCTAAATCCTGGAGGAGACGAGAACGAACTGATACAGGGGTTTGGGAACGAATTTCTAACCTGACAGTATTTCCACCCATGCGGCGTTTGCGGAGTTCTTGTTCAATAGCTAGGAGGAGATCATCTGCTTCGTCTTCTTCCAATTCCAAGTCAGCATCCCGGGTAATACGGAAAGGGTGATATTCTTGAATAATCATTCCTGGAAAGAGGGATTCTAAATTATGGGCGATCGCTTGTTCTAAAGGAACTCCTGTCCAGTGAATAGTGTTATAATCTTCCTGGGTTGCTAATTCTGGCGGTATGGGCAAAAATCTGGGTAAGACTTTGGGAACTTTCACTCTAGCAAAAAACTCCTCCTCTGTTTCAGGATTTTTGACCACCACTGCTAAATTTAAACTGAGATTAGAAATGTGGGGAAAGGGATGACTAGGATCAACAGCTAGAGGAGTAAGAACGGGAAAAACCTGTTCCTGAAAATAATTATTTAAGTGATTTCGCTGTTTTTGATTCAATTCTATGTAATCTAAAATGTAAATTCCCCGTTGGGTTAAAAGTGGTCGGAGAACTTTCTCAAATTCCACGTTGTGTCTTTTCAGTTGGGGTTTGAGATGTGAACGAATATCATCTAGTTGTTTTTGTGGTGTCTGTCCATCAGGTGTTAATAAATTAACAGTAGCTTCTACCTGTTGCTTTAAACCTGCTACTCGCACCATGAAGAACTCATCTAAGTTAGAACTAAAAATGGCCAGAAATTTCAGCCTTTCTAATAGGGGAGTTCTAGGATCACAAGCTTCATGTAACACCCGGTTATTAAATTCTAGCCAACTTAACTCCCGGTTAATGTAGTATTGTGGATCACTTAGATTAATAAAGGTATGATTTTTTTTTGATTTCGCCATGATCATTTAGATAAAGTAGATATTGTTTATGAAGTATGAATATAAATATCTTAATTGCTACTGCATAGATTTTTACAGTTCCTGATATAAAAACTTGAGCAAGTTCTTAATATGGTATTTTTATGTATAAAAATACATTATGAATGCAAGTATTCACAGAAAATAATAACATCCTGAGTGTAACTTGTATGGTATCAAGAAAATCCCGTTCATGACTCAAATAGAATTGCTACATATTAATTTTATGTCCATTTACTTATTTCAAGCAACTCGTCGTCGGTTAGCGATTTGGTACACGGCTATAACTGCGATTTTATTATTATTATTTGCTAGTGGTGTATATTTATATGTTCACAGTACATTAATTGAAAGAGTTGATGATACATTATATCATGTGGTGGAAGTTGTCGAGCGTTCTTTAGTCATTGAACAGATAAACCTGCAACCTCATCAATTGCGAGTAAATGTAAAATCTAGTTTTCCTAATAATGCTGAAAATGCCGAAGATGATCGCATTGATTTAGAGTGGTTTAGTCCTACTGGTGAATTATTGTGGTCAACTTTTTCGGAAATATTAAATATTCCTATTCATCCTAATCATACAGGTGAAACTGTGCGAGTAGCAAGCAAGGGAGGATGGGCAGAATCTGCACAATTATTAAGACAAGTTACCAAAAGAATAGAAAGAGGAAGACAGGTTTTAGGATATTTACGAGTAAGTCATCCTTGGTTTGAGGTGACAAAACCTAGCCGACAATTAATTTTTGATTTGGCTTTAGGAATTAGTTTAATGCTATTGTCAGTAGCAGCTAGTGGTTGGTTTTTGTCGGGTAAAGCCATGAAACCTGTGGGAGAATCTTACCAGCGTTTAAAACAATTTACTGCTGATGCTTCCCATGAATTAAGAAGTCCTATTGCTTTAATTCAAACTAATGTCCAGGTGGCTTTGGCTGATTTAGATTTAGTCAAAGAAGAAAATAATACTGTTCAATATCGTCAACAATTAAAAATCATGGAAAGACTGACTCAACGCATGGGGAAGTTAGTTAATGATTTGCTATTTTTAGCTAGACAAGATAGTGGAATTAACACAGATGTATTTTCCCTTTGTCCTCTTGATGCTTTATTAATGGAAGTGGTGGAAGAACAACAACTTGTAGCGAGGGAAAAACAAATTAATTTGGTTTTGAATTTAGTCGCTTCTCCGGGGACGGAAGTTAATGCTGAATTACAAGAAAGTTGGTTTACTCTCATCGGAAATTGGGAGCAATTAGTCAGATTATTTACAAATTTGATTGGTAATGCTTTGCATTATACTCCTGTACAGGGAGTAATAAAAGTGGAGCTAGAAAGAATTGAAGGCATAAATCGAGTTAGAGGAATGCGTTGCACCAATTCTCATTTACAAATTAAAGTTAGTGATACGGGAATTGGTATTCCTACGGAGGCACTACCAAAATTATTTGACCGCTTTTACCGAGTTGATCCAGCCCGGACACATATAAGCGAAAAAAGCTGCTCAACTACAAATACTGGTTCAGGATTAGGATTAGCGATCGCTCAAGCCATTATCGCTCATCATCAAGGACAAATTCAAGTAGTCAGCACACTGGGTGTAGGTACTACTTTCATTGTGATTTTACCCCTAAAACCGCCAATTTCGGAATTAAATTGACAACTGACCAATAGGCCTATCCATCTGATTTTGTTAAGCTATGTGATAGTGTAGCGTGAGATTAGCCTAAAGATGCCAATATTCGGACTAGGAGGTGGTAGTGTGCCAAAACACATTCGGTTAGTTTCTCTTTTAGTTGCTTGTAGTTTATGGAGTATTCCCTCTTCTGCTCATGCTCAAGCGTTTATACCCCATACAGTGCAAATTGATCACGCACAGTTGGAAAAGCAGGGTTTGAACTTTGCACGGGAGGCGGCTCAATTAGCTCAGTTTCAGCAAATTGAACCAGCCTTAATCAGAGCCGAATTGGCGGTGAAACTGGCTCCGCAGAATGATAAAGTCTGGTGGTTACTAGGGAGTTTGTATCTACAAACTAAAGAATTTGATCAAGCTATTACCACCCTGAATAAAGCCCAAACACTCAACCCCAAAAATGCTGAAGTGCTGTTTGCTTTGGGTTCAGCCAAGTTTCAAAAAAAAGATTACCAAGGATCAATCACTGATTATCAAGCAGGTTTGAAATTAAAACCCAATTATTCGGGAGGGTTATTTGATTTGGGCAATGCTTATTATATGCTCAATAAATTACCCGAAGCGATCGCTCAATTCAATTTGGCTGTCAAACAAGATCAAAAGTTTTGGCCAGCAATTAATAATATCGGCTTAATCAAACATCAACAAGGGGATATTTCGGGAGCAATTCAGCAATGGCAAACAGCAGTTAAGATTGATAAAAAAGCCGCAGAACCTTTATTAGCTTTAGCAATAGCTACCTACAATAAAGGGGAAATCCAGCAAGGGGTAAAAATGGGAGTATCTGCACTCCGCATTGATTCCCGTTATGCTGATTTAGATTTTCTCAAAGAGAATCTTTGGGGTGAACGGTTACTTTTAGAAGCCAAAAAATTCTTAGAATTACCGGAGGTTAAATCAGCATTACAGGAGCTCAGACAAGCGCCAACGCCCTAATCAAACAAAAGTCCAGGGAGTAGGGGGTAAGGAGTAGATAAAATTACTCATGACCTAATTATGCTTGTGGTAAGAGTCCTAAAATTTGGTCAACAAACTGTTGATGATCAACTACAGGCTTAGAAATGTAACCATCAGCACCGCTTTGTTTCAAAAAATTTTCTCGATCTCCTTCCATTGCGTGTGCTGTCACTAAAATCACTGGTAATTTAGCCGTTTGTGGGTCAGATTTCAACATTTGGGTAATTTTGATCCCATCAACGGACTTACTTTGATATACACTACGGGACAGAGAGACATCCATTAAAATTAAGTCAGCCGCTCCTGACAGGGCAATTTTGAGAATCTCTTCCACATTTTCTGTATGTTTTACACTCAAACCGCCGCGTTTAGTCAGAATTTTAGAAAAAACGCGAGCATTAATTAAATCATCGTCGACAATTAGAACTGTTTTCATGAAACTTTATACTCATAGAGTTAACACCTGGGCAATGTCTATTGTATTTTTAATAATCTATAAGCTACAAAGATCCCATCAAGGATAATACTACTGCTTTTTATCTTCATGACTATTAAGATTGTGTGAGTATTTCTATTTAATCCGTGATGGTAAATTGCGGGGTATGTTATCTTTTAGCGACTGTTGTGTAGTGAAAATTCAGGGAAAATTCAGGGAAAAACTTCATGGCAAAACAGTTAAACCTTCTCTCTAAAGGACAGGTAATCACCACCGCCCTGCACACCGAAATGCAACGGTCATACTTAGAATATGCCATGAGTGTGATTGTGGGGCGAGCTTTACCAGATGTCCGTGACGGCTTAAAACCAGTACATAGACGTATTTTATATGCTATGCACGAACTGGGTTTAACGCCAGATAGGCCTTATCGAAAATGCGCCCGTGTGGTGGGAGATGTTCTAGGTAAGTACCATCCTCATGGTGATCAATCTGTCTATGATGCTTTAGTGCGCTTAGTACAAGACTTTTCCAGCCGTTATCCCTTACTGGGAGGACATGGTAATTTTGGCAGTGTTGATAATGACCCGCCAGCAGCCATGCGTTATACGGAAACCCGCCTCGCTCCTGTGGGACAGGAGGGAATGTTAACGGAAATTGCTGAGGAAACTGTGGATTTTACGGGTAATTTTGACAATTCCCAACAAGAACCAACGGTACTACCGGCTCAATTACCATTTTTATTACTTAATGGTTGTGCGGGAATTGCTGTAGGAATGGCTACAAATGTCCCTCCCCATAATTTGGGGGAAATTGTTGATGGTTTAATTGCTTTAATTGACAATCCTGATTTAAGTGATGAAAAATTATTTCAATTAATTCCCGGTCCTGACTTTCCCACAGGTGGGGAAATTGTTGATCATGGGGGAATTAAAGAAGCCTATACCACTGGTAAGGGCGGTATTGTCCTGCGGGGTATAGTAACAGTGGAGGAAATTCCTGCCACTAGGGGGGGTAAACGTCGCACAGCCTTAATAGTTACAGAACTGCCTTTTCAAGTTAATAAGGCTGGTTGGATTGAAAAAATCGCCGATTTAGTCAATCAAGGTCGTTTACAGGGAATTTCTGACATTAGAGATGAAAGTGATCGGGAGGGTATGCGCGTAGTTATTGAACTTAAACGCGATACAAATTCACAAGAACTGCTTCAAAATCTGTATCAGCAAACGGCTTTACAAACGACTTTTGGCGCGATTCTATTGGCTTTAGTTGATGGACAACCCCGCCAATTAAGCTTACGACAACTATTGCAGGAATTTCTCAAGTTTCGAGAACATACTCTCAACCGTCGCTACAGTTATGAATTGGGAAAAGCAGAAAATCGGGTTAATATCCTCTCAGGATTACTCAAAGCTTTATCAAATTTGGATGATGTCATCACTATATTACGGCAAGCTGCGGACGGAAGTACAGCCAAAATGACACTTTGTAGCCGCCTAGATTTGAGCGATTTACAAGCGGATGCAATTCTGTCCATGCCATTACGTCGTCTCACCAGTTTAGAGCAACAAAACTTACAAGAGGAATTTGACCAACTTAACCGCGAGATTAGCGTATTGCGGAAATTACTGGAAGATAGACAGGAATTACTCAAAGCTTTAAAAAAGGATTTGCGATCGCTCAAACGTAAATACAATGATCCGCGACGCACCAAAATAGTTAACACTAAAGAAAACCCTGTTTCAGGAGAGAAAGGTAAAACAGGAGTAGGGAGTCAGGAGAAGAAAGAAATCAAAACAGAGGTGGCAAAACTGGCCACTGAAGAAACGATTTTAGAAGTCACTCAACGGGGTTATGTGCGCCGTATTTCTCCTAGTAGCAAAAAATCAAGAGGGGAAAATGGGTTGTTAGACCATGATTTCATTATTCAAACCGAATTAACTAATACCCACAAAGACTTATTAATCCTTACCAGCAGTGGTAAAGTTTACCCCATTACTGTGGGAGATATTCCCGTCACTACAGGACGTGCAGCCAGGGGAACGCCATTAATTACCATGCTTACCAATACTGCCCAGGGTAACACAGAAGGTGTCATTAGCCGTTTCTTGCTCCCAGAAAAACCCGAAACCCAGGAAATGGTGTTGTTGACCAAAGAAGGACGTATTAAACGCCTATCTTTATCAGAATTTGTGAATCTTTCCCGGCGAGGCATTACAATTTTAAAGCTGAAGGATAATGATGAATTAGCTTTTACTCAATTCATTACTAGCGGACAACATATAATTTTGGCGAGTTCTAGCGGTCGTTTGTTGAGGTTTCCCGTTAATGATGAACAACTACCGATTATGGGTCGCGCTGCTATGGGATTACAAGCATTCCGCCTTTTAAAAAATCAGCAAATGGTTGGTTGTGTCAATCTTAATCAAGATCACAAATTATTACTAGTAACTCAAGAAGGATTTGCCACTGCAATATCCTCGACTGCTAATCAGTTGAGGGTTGCAAATCGGGGAGATTTAGGTATCCAAGTTTTAAAATTTCATAACAAAACAGACAATTTAGCGGCAATGGTACAAGTAAAACCAGGGAGAGAAGTCGCACTCATGACCAATAAAGACCGGGTAATTCGGGTATCTGTGGATATAATTCCTAGCTTCAGCAAAGATACTAAAGGTGAAAGTATTTGTCAACTCAATCGAGATGAGAAAATTATTGCTGTGGTGGAAGTAGATGTTTAATGAAGATTTATTTCACGCAGAGGCGCAGAAGGCGCGGAGAGTGAGAGTTGGGAATTTTTCAGTTTTTTTGTTGTTTATTTATCAGTTATGACACAGGACAACCACCACGAACACCATCATCACCATGGACATGGACACCATCATCACAGTCACGCTCCGGCAACATTTACTCGTGCTTTTGCTATTGGTACTGTACTTAATTTAGGTTTTGTCCTCTGTGAAATAACTTATGGTTATTTAGCACACTCTCTGGCTTTGTTTGCTGATGCTGGTCACAACCTGGGTGATGTATTGGGACTCCTCCTAGCGTGGGGTGCAAGTTCCCTGTCCCGTCGTCCTCCCAGCCACCGCTATACCTATGGTTTACGTGCTTCTTCAATTTTGGCCGCTTTAACAAATGCTGTGGTCTTACTTTTGTCTATGGGTGCTATTGGCTGGGAAGCTATCCGCCGCTTTAATGATTCTACTTCTGTATCAGGTGAAACTATTATTGGTGTTGCCATGGTGGGAATTATCATCAATACTTTGACGGCAATGATGTTTATGTCAGGACGCAAAAGTGACTTGAATATTCGGGGAGCATTCTTACACATGGCTGCGGATGCGTTGCTATCCTTGGGAGTGGTGGTAGCGGGGATTGCTATTTTATTCACCCATTGGGTGTGGCTTGACCCATTGGTAAGTTTAATTGTTGTCGTCGTTGTCGTGATTGGTACGTGGCAATTACTTAGGGACTCTATAAATTTGGCACTTGATGGAGTACCAGCAGGAATTGAGTTGCGGGCTGTGAAAAATTACTTAATGGAACGTCCTGGAGTATCAAAAATTCACGATCTTCATATCTGGGCTATGAGTACGACGGAAACGGCACTCACGGTTCATTTAGTCATGCCAGAAGGCTATCCTGGTGATGCTTTTTTATGGGAAGTTTGTCGGAAACTTGAACACCATTTTGGGATCAAACACGCTACTATTCAGGTAGAAACGGGGGATTCTGCTTATCCCTGCGCTTTAGAACCCGACCACGTTGTCTGAAGAATTTTAATACAATAATACAATGTTGCATTTTTGAATAAATTTGTTATATTTATTTACATAAAGCAATATAGCTTAGTAAATCCTAATTGGAGTGCTAACCATGACTAATGCAACAAAAACAGCTACTACACCTGTAGCTACTGACCGCAATGCTTGGCGTTGGGGTTTCACACCGGAAGCAGAAATCTGGAATGGCCGTTTAGCAATGATTGGTTTTTTAGCAGCAGCTTTAATTGAACTATTTTCCGGTCAAGGCTTTCTCCACTTCTGGGATATTCTGTAATTTTTCGATAACATATAAGACTCCTATTTGAGTTTTGAACAAAATTTGCTAAACTTGATATATCCCCGACTTCTCAAAGAAGTTGGGGATATTATTTTTACAGCAGTTTCCGATATTATGAAGTACAGATATTAATGATAAAACTTTTGTGGTGCGGGCAAGATGCCCGCACAAAGTGTACCTCACTCAAAGCTACTTGCTGTATGTTATTTATAAATTCATGAAAACGGTTTAAGCCATTTTCGTAAAATAGCAGTATCTAAAGCAAAAGCCGCCAGGGCAAACCACAATATACTTTCTGCTACTAAGATTAAAAAAGGCAAAAGCGGATTATTTATATTCCAGCCAACTTCGATTTGAGTTAATCCCCGCACTAAACCAAAAGCCAAAATTCCCCCAGTTTTCAGGTGAGGATTTGTATCTACGCGGATAATATAACGGTAGGTGACACCAAATAGAAACCCAGAAAACCCTGCTATTACACCACTTAATAACACCTGTAAACTTACCATATTAATGGTATGATAACCAACCAAGGAAAAATACTTATACAGCCATAAAACATTAATCAAGCTAGTGCTAAGGAAAGCTAAACCTAAAGATATACTACCAATTACTCCCGCTTTTAGGGATTCTAACCGTTCTGCCATTAGTTCCATGATATTGCCAAACCTGCTATGAATATAGTTAATGAATCAACCGCGTTTTCCCAGTATGATAAATATTAGAGACGTTTTGTAATTATTTGAAAAGTAGAACTATGATTTTGACACTGGGTTGGGTATCACTGTTAGTTGTGTTTACTTGGTCGATTTCTATGGTAGTTTGGGGACGCAACGGACTATAGAGGAATCGTGGAAAGTCCATTTTTGGGTATTTTAGCCTTATTTGGCGTAGTGCTGCTGGTAGGAGTCACTGGTGGTGTTGTTTACCTAACATTAGCAGATTGGCGCGACCGTCGTCGTCTCGAAGACGAAACCCGCGCAGCCCGACGTAGCACTAGCAAGCGCAAATAATCATATCGCAGCATATATATTGCTATATTCTGCGTTAAACAGTGTTTATGTGGGGATAACAGCTATTCCTATCCCTACATAAACTATATTTATTGCTACCATAAAATGTTCACGGAATTTATTTCCTCTTCCTTTCCGCGCCTTTGCGCTTTGGCGTGAGAAAACCCTTCCAGAAATACCCAGTAGTAAATAAATTAAAATCAAAAAATATACTTGCCTGTAGCCAGAAACTACAAACAAGTACAGTTAAAAATAACAGCAGTTTATTAAATAAAGACTAGATTAATCGTTATCCCATTCTTCGCGGCCGATTAAATCACCGATACGATCACGGAGTAAAAAATCACATTTTTCTAATTCACATTCAACGCAAACCCACTCCCTAGCAGGTATAAATTGGCAAAGTGTATATATTGGTTGCTGACGGCCAACCATTCCCCTTTCTACCAGTCGACGGGCTTCGTCCTGGATAACATTCAGAGAATAGTAATTGTAATTGATAGAAGGCACCGTATTTACAGTCATGGTTTTTTACTCACAAAATTACATTTAGAAAGCGTTCCCATTATTCGCTAGGAACTAGGAACAAAGATGGCAATAATTAAACCTGTATCCAGGGTTTTGTAGTTTGCTATACGGAACTATTATCATTTTGACGCTATACACTTCTAAATTATCTAAAGAAATGTTAAATTTGTCAAGAAAATATGACATTTATGGTATTTGGATTTCATATTCCCAAGATAAAAGAAACTAATTTTACTATTCAAACCTAAATATTTCCATTTTCAACAACTTCTACATTAATCTATGAAAAAACTATTAAAACTATACTGGACTTGTTCTAACGTTAACTGTACTAGTTTAGGTGTATTTATGGGATTTGACATCTATCCCAGGATACAGGATCTACAACACCTTTAATTATTTAAAAATAGGGAAGATGATCTGATCCCAAAAAGCTAACATAAGCTAACAATATCACTATCCAGTCCCCAGGCTACCACCGTCAACCTGACCGCTTCTTTTTCTAAATTAATCGCAGCATGATCTTAATTACTCCAGAACAACCCAGGACTTACGCAAAATATCTCTCCCTAAACCCCCATTTCTCCGTGACCTCTGTGCCTGGAGTGGTTCGTTATTCCGTGACTCATGCGTAAGTCCTACAACCAATAATATCAAGATTTCTCTATATTCCGGTCAGTTTTGAATCATTCAACCATTTCTTCTGCCACCTCATCTATACTTGACAATGTCCGTTGCTGCTGAAGTTGGTTTAATAAACTCAGCACCTTAGTGCCTCTTTCTATAGACCTATCTTCAACAAATAGCACTTCTGGAGTGCGCCGTAATCTAATTCTCGCCCCAAGTTCACTGCGGACGTAACCTGTAGCAGATTTTAAACCTGCCATTGTTTCCGCTTTAGCTTCCTCGGTCCCATAAATACTGACAAAGATTGTGGCGTGTTGCAGATCTCCAGAAACATCCACATCCGTGACACTCACCATTCCCGTACCCACACGGTCGTCTTTAATCCCGTTGAGTAGCATTTGGCTAACTTCCCGTTTAATTAATTCAGCAACGCGGGAAACGCGGCGATTTGTAGCCATATAAATTCCGCCTTCTCACAAAGTTTTGATAACATGATTCTAAATGTAAGTTAGAGTGGACTGTGCTTGATGTGATTAAATCAAGAGTAAAAGTCCAATAGACTAAAACTTTTTCTTTCCCTAGTCTAGATTGTATTTAACCCCAACATAGCCCGGAGAGTAAGGGTTACGAAAAAAAGACCACCAGCAAAAAAGCCTAAAATAGCAATCAGTGTCACAGGACGTTTCAACAGAGGAAACAGCGGCTCAAAAGTGTTGAGAAAAATACCTAAGACGATACTAACCAAGTAACGAGGGTAGCGGAAGACGTTATCCCAAAATCCATCAAACATTTGAATTTAAACCGCCTTGTGATATAATGCAAGTTTGTTTTTGTGTTCTTTACCTACTCTGATTATAATATATAACCAATATAACCATCATATAGCAGGGAGCGGGAAGGAACAGGGAATAGATAACTTAGATTAATTTGGTTTTTATTTTAACAGTAAGTAGATGGTAAGTCAAATTCCTCAACAAATTTACCCACGGCCATTTTTAAAGTGGGCTGGGGGTAAAACTAGATTAATTTCGCAATATAAAGACTATTTTCCTAAACATTACGAAACTTACTATGAACCATTTTTAGGTGGTGGAGCAGTTTTTTTCTATTTGCAACCATTTCAAGCGGTTTTAACTGATATTAATGCAGATTTAATTCTTACTTATCGGTGCGTTAGAGATAATTTGGGAGAGTTAATAACTCTGTTGCAATATCATCAAATCAAGCATAATTCAGATTATTATTATGATGCAAGAAATCATCATGGTGGGACAGATTTAGAAAAGGCGGCTCGGTTTATTTATCTGAATAAAACTTGTTTTAATGGACTTTATCGGGTTAATTCTCAGGGTAAATTTAATGTTCCTGTGGGGAAATACAAAAATCCTGGTATTTGTCAGGAAGAAGTTTTAAAATTAGCGTCGTTTGCACTCAAGAATGTAGAAATTAAACAAGGGAATTTTGATGAGGTTTTAAATTATCCAATTGGTAGTAATGACTTTGTTTATTTTGATCCCCCCTATTATCCTCTAAATAGAACTAGCAATTTTACAGCTTATAGTAATTTTTGTTTTGATGAGAATCAACAAATAAAACTGAGGGATATTTTTAGTAAATTAGCTAATAAAGGTGTAAAAGTTATGCTATCTAATTCTGATTGTCCATTTGTTCGTGAGCTTTATGCTGGGTTTAATATTCATACTATATTAGCAGCAAGGTCAATTAATTCTCATGGTCAAAAACGAGGAAAAATAAATGAATTATTAGTAACTTCTTATTAGAGATTATTATTGTTAGCCCAGGCAATAAATGAACTCAAATCATAAACACCTAGGAGATTTTTATTCGTATTAACTTGTGTTTTTAACCAGTTAATTGCTCCTGACTTCATGCCACCGCCATCAATTAATACAAGGGCTGGTACAGGATAGCAATTTTGAATATTCAAATTGAGATAGGGTAGTTTTTCATCAACTGAACCACTGCTATTCTGCCATTTACATTCAATAATTAGCCCATCGGAGATTGAGGTAGAATTAATAATATAAAAGTCTACAGTTATTTCGCTACCATAAATTCCTTTTCCAATATGAACTTGCTTTGCATATCTTTTGAGTAATTGATTCGAGTTTAAAAGACATTCAAGGCGTTTTTTTTCTGGTAAATCAGAACCTACCTGGGCATATTTATGACCTAACAAAGTCCCTTCTACAGTTGTCTCTAAGACACTGCCGGCCTTAGCTGCTTTTCTACCCTGAGTCATAGTCATGCTTAACCCCCCTACTAAAAGTCATACCTATTATAGCATTCCATAAAAGCAGTAGTAAGGCGTGATTAACTCATAAGAATTTTTAATTTTTCTAAACTACGATAAAAATAATATGATACCTTTGTACTGAAAAACAACTATATTAATTTCTAGCTAAACAGGACTTACGCAAAATATCTCTCCCTAAACCCCCATTTATCCGTGACCTCTGTGCCTGGAGTGGTTCGTTATTCCGTGACTCGTGCGTAAGTCCTACTAAAATCTAAAGTTGCTAGTTTGTTACTTGTGGTAATAAAATTGTAGGTTGGGTAGAACAAAGTGAAACCCAACATTGTGACATTTAACATTTACATGATTTTGTTGGGTTTCCTTGCGTCAACCCAACTTACCGAATTAAATTTAATTGCTCTTAGGTTCAGCATGACCATTACGAATAGACCATGCTAGTTCTAACATTTGAGTCCAGCGTTTTTGGAGTTGTTTAGGAGTACATTGAACAGCTTTAGAGATAAGTAAATCACTTTGACAAGCAGTTTTCAACTCAAAAATTTGCTGTTGTTGTGGTGTGAGTTGATGCCAAAAAGTATCCCATTGCTGAGAAGATAGACCTAACTTGTGTTCCAAACCAGCGCCCAACCATTGATGAACTAATTGCCATTGGTGCTGTTTAGCGAACTTCTCAACGTGATACTTAAATCTTTGTTGTAAATAATCGCGTTGACGACTAGTTAAACCGAGAATTTGGTCAATTTCCGGTGCAGAGAGATCCTGAAGTTTAAGAGTCAGATAATCCATACAATCAGATTGTCCTTGAGACTCCAGATATTTCATTAATTCCGTAATTACTCGATTGCGTTCCGACTCCTCAGAAGGGTCAAAACCAGGTTTAGCAATCATTTGTGAGCGAATTTGCTGCACAGCCACATTACGCTGATAAGATTCCGCTTCTTCCGTTTTCGCAGAATCTACAGCCATTTCAATATCTACAGTAGTTTCTTGAGGTTGACGACGGGCAAAACCTTGAGCGCGTAAAACAATTAACTGTTGATTAGCTCCACCTGGTAAATTAATCCGGCGTTTGGCATACTGTTCTGTAAAAGCCATATACTCGGCCACTTGTAACTGAGTCCGGGGGGTGTAATCTTCAGGTAATTCGGTTTCCCGACGAAAAGCTTTAATAGCTTCGATATAAAAAGCCTGTAAAAAATCTTCAATGAGATTGTAACGAGCGTCAAAGCCTAAATCTGAGCCGGCAACAGCAACGTGACGATAAACAATAGCCCCCAAACTACTATGTAATTCCACCCGTCCTTGTCTAGAACCGAGTTGGTAGTAACGCAGGCACTTTTGTAAACGATGTCTTCCTAAAGTAATTTGCCAAGACTGAATTTGTCCTGAATTTTGGATGCGGGAGCTTTTATCACATATCCGTTCTACTTCCTTGGCTATGCGCCCGACGACATCTTGCACACCAATCGATGTAGCTTTAACTTGAGATTGCATTTCCTGGGATAAAAGTTGCACCAATGTATCGCTGTTGACAACAGACAATTCTTCCAGAGAAATATAGGTATTAAAAGCAGATGTAGAATTAGACAGATTGGCGATATTAGCTTTCATGACTTTTCTGTAAAATTGGTATTGCACCTTAACTCAAATGCAGATACAGTATTTAAGAGCAGTCACGGCAGTGAGAACCTTTGAGTATTCTTTCTGTGAAGATTCACCACCTGGACGGCTGAAATTTAGATACTGTAGGAAATTTCCCAAGTTAAGGGCTTGTTAATTGTGTCGCTTTGTTTTTAGCAACTAAATCAAAGATGGCATAATAGATATTCACTTTGAGGACAAATCGCCAAAAGGTTAGTCATGGTAAAATTGGCCTATAGCCTGCGTGGCGTAGCCATAATTTGATCAATTAGGATTACAGCACCCGTAAGGATGACAATTTCCTTGGAGTCAGGTGATCATAAATTAGCGCAACCGAGTCCAAAACAAAGGGTTGTACTTGTTAAACTTTATCCTTAAACCCAAGTGGCTACGGCTTCCCAACCTAAACCTCTGCGAATAATAACTGGTTCTTCATCGGTCAAGTCTAAAATGGTAGACACTTGATATGTCGGCTCTTGAGCCGTATCAATGATGATATCTACCAGTTTATCTAAATGGTCATATAAATCTACCCGTGACAGTATTGGTTGTACTCCGTCTCCATTTATTTCCTCATCTTCGTCATTCACGCTTTGGCTTTGAGCCGAAGTCGAAATAATCGGGTTTCCTAAGGCCGCCAGTAATGCCAAGCAAACGTTATGATTTGGCACTCTAATTCCTGTGGTTTTGCGTTTGGGATTTTGCACTAGTCGCGGTACTAATTTGGTAGCAGGGAGCAAAAATGTGTAGGGACCTGGTATTAACCGCTTCATAATCCGGTAGGCTGTATCACTTACGAAGGCATAAGTAGCCACATTGGAAAGTGAGGGACATAAAAATGTCAGGGGTTTATCATTTGCTAACTGTTTAATTTGCCGCACTCTTTCCACCGCCGACTTGGCATTCAAATCACAACCAATTGCATAAACTGTATCAGTAGGGTAGAGCATAATAGCGCCACCTAATAGCGCCAACTTTATTTCCTCTATTCGGCGACTTTGAGGATTATCAGGATGAATGGTGAATATTTTGGCCATAATAGGGTTGGTAATGGGTAATGGGTAATGGGTAAAAGTTTTCCTTCTTTCTTCTGACAACGGATAACGCACAACGGACTAATAAATTTATGAATAAAATTGCTTATTTTCAATGTCCAACAGGGGTTGCTGGCGATATGTGCTTAGGAACGTTAGTCAGTTTAGGTGTGCCTGTGGGGTATTTAGTAGAAAAACTCAATAGTTTGGGAATTGAGCAAGAATACCGACTGTGGGCAGAATTTGTCCACCGGCAAACTCAAGAGGCGACTAAAGTTCATGTTGATTTATTAGATCATCACCATCATCATAAACATAAACATGATCATCACCATGGCCGTCATTTACCAGAAATAGAGAAGATGATTCTCAATGGCAAGTTACCAAAGCGGGTGGAAGCTTGGAGTTTAGCTGTTTTCCGACGTTTGGCAATAGCTGAGGGGGCTGTTCACGGCATTGCACCGGAAAAAGTTCATTTTCATGAAGTAGGTGCTGTAGATGCGATTGTGGATATTGTTGGTACTTGCTTAGGATTGGATTGGTTGGGTATTGACAGCAATCAGCAGGGCTTTCCCTTGCTATACTGTTCGGCTTTCCCTACGGGGGGTGGAACTGTTCATGCGTCCCATGGACGAATGGCAGTACCAGTGCCAGCGGTGTTAAAATTGTGGGAAATGCGGGGTTGTCCAGTTTATAGCAATGGTATTGATAGAGAACTGGTAACACCGACGGGGGCAGCGATTACTACTACTTTAGTGCAGGACTTTGGTTCACCGCCACCAATGACTATCAAACAGGTAGGATTAGGGGCAGGTTCTCTAGATTTACCCGTTCCTAATATACTACGGCTTTGGTTTGGTGAAAGTGAATCTTTACAGACTGATAATTCTGATTTTGTGGAACATTCCCCAAATTTGGAAACCATTACTGTATTAAAAACTCAAATAGATGACTTAAATCCCCAAGTATTCGGTTATTTATTTGAGGCTTTATTTGCTGCTGGGGCGCTGGATGTTTTTACCCAACCGATAGGAATGAAAAAATCTCGTCCCGGAATTTTGTTAACTGTGATTTGTCATCCAGATAAATTAGATAATTGTGAAGCGGTGTTATTTCGAGAAACCAGCACTTTAGGGATTCGTCGCACTACTGAACAACGATCAATTTTACATAGAGAAATGCAAAAAGTGGAAACTATTTATGGGACAATATCAGTAAAAGTGGCCTGGAGAGAAAAAGCGACAGAAAAGGTAATTACAAATGTCCAGCCTGAATATGAAGATTGTGCAGTTTTAGCAGGAAAAAATAATATTCCTTGGCGAGAAATTTATCGTTTGGCATTAGAAAGTTGGTATTTAAAATATCAAAATTAACAAGGTATAAATGATTAAATAGAAAATGGGTAGGCTAGAAGCCTACCCCAAAAGAGTAATATATTATTACGGGTATTGTGCCTAGTTTTAAAAATAGGTAATTCTCGATATTTACAATTTTCACAAATAAAAAATGAAAAAAATTTTCCGGTGGTTGATTTTAGGGGGAACGCTGTTTTTTTTATTAAAAGCCTTCAAAGATAATTGGTTGGGAGTTAGTGCTATTCGGATTAATATCACCGGCTGGTTAATATTAGGTACTGCTACGGGTGTAACTTTATTGGCACATATTTGGGCGGGTTGGGTTTGGACTTGGGTGCTAAAGGAGTTAAATCAATCTGTATCTTCCATGGAGTTTATTCAAGTTTATTTAAAAACGAATATTGCTAAATATTTACCTGGGAATGTCTGGCATTATTATGGACGAATTATGTCAGCAAAAAACGCTAATATTACTACTAATATTGCTACTTTGAGTGTTTTATTAGAACCACTCTTAATGTTAGCAGCCGCTTTAATTATTATTGTTTTATTTGCTAGTCAAATTGTTGTAAATATAAATAATTGGAAAATTAATTTAGTTATGCTGCAATTATTGGGTTTAATAATTGTTTTGGGTATACTTCATCCTCGATTTTTAAATCCAGTCATTCAACTTTTAGACAGGTGGAAAAATAAAAAATCTCACCTAGAAAACCAGTTAATAGATAGTTTTAGAATCAACCGCTACCCTGTGAAACCCTTATTAGGAGAAATAGTTTTTTTAGGGTTGCGTGGGGCTGGATTCATTTTAACTATGTTAGCGATAAATTCCTTAACTTGGCAGCAAATACCCTTATTATTCGGCACTTTTAGTTGTGCTTGGGTAATGGGATTAGTTATGCCGGGAGCGCCCGGTGGTTTAGGCGTTTTTGAAACCATAGCCATATTACTATTACAATATCATTTTCCGGCGGCTTTAGTAATTAGTGCGATCGCTCTTTATCGGCTCATTAGCATCTTAGCAGAAACCACCGGAGCAGCCATAGCTTGGTTACATCAAAGAATTAACCATAAAAAAATTCCTTCTTAACCTTCTTCCTCCGTGTCCTCTGTGCTTCTGTGGTTCGATAAAATATCTTTAAACCGCAGACGCACAGAGTGAAAAAGATATTAATCTCCAGTAATAGAAAGTTCACTCACCCAAACTCTGGGAGCAACTCCTCCTGGTGTTAATTCCACCTCTTTCTCCACATAAACAATAGATTTGAGAAGTTCCAAAAAATCACCAGCTACCGTTGCGGACTCAATACTAATTTTCTCACCTTTATTAACTAACCAACCATCAAAAGGTAAAGAAAAAGAACCTTGTAAAGCCTTAACACCCGCATGAAGAGCTTGTAAATCATCAATTAAAATCACATTTTCCGCAGTTTCTAAACTCAATTCTTGCTCAGGATTTTCTGCTGCAAAAACGTGATAAAAATTAGGACTGACACTGACTTTCGCGCCAATACTAGCATTACCCGTAGGTTGAGCATTTAACCGTTTAGCAGTTCCCGCACTATGCAAAAAGCTAGTTAAAATGCCCTTTTCTATTAACTTAATTTGTCGAGTAGGAGTACCTTCACCATCAAAACTTTCTGCACCAATATTAGCGGGGTGTAAAGCATCATCATAAACTGACAGTAAAGGTGAAGCAATTGCTTTACCGATATCATCAACTTTTGATAAACTTTGATTATCCAGAATACTTTGAGCGTTAAATAAATTAGAAAAAGCGCCCAACAAACTTAAAAAAGCTTCAGGAGAAAAAACTACTTGATACTTACCAGTTTTGATTTTTTCATAATGCAAATGACTGATAGTTTTCTGGGCGGTTTCTTTGATACAACCGGCAATATCTAAATCAGCTACACTTTCCTTAACTCGATAAGCCCCGGCACTGCGAGGTTTTTTACCTTCTTCTTCAGTTTTGCTGTACAAATAAATAGAAGCTAAAGAATGAGATTCAGTTCTTAACGCACCTTCACTATTGAGATAAAATCTGTCAATATCTCTTTGTGCTAAACCATTATAAGGCACACTGGTAATAGCAGGATGAGTTGCCATTAATTCTTTTTCTGCTACTAATAGCTTTTCTATTAATTCAGAAACAGGTGCTTGCAGGGCTTTTTCTTGATGTTTATCAGGAATGGGAATAGTTGCTTCTGGACTAAAATCAGGAATATTTTCTTTCACACCAAAAAAACTGGCTTCATAAGCTGTTTTTAGAGCTAATTCTAATCCCTTATCATCTACATCTGTGGTGCTGGTAACACCCATGGTATTTTCTTCATTCCAGACCCGAACTGTCACCCCAGAACGATTAGAAGCTTTAACTTGTTTGGGTTCACCTTGGTCAACTTGAACGCTGGTATCATCCACAGTTGAGCCGTAAATATCGAATTTTTTAATGCCGAGTTTGGCGGCATTTTCTTGGGCGTAGGTGGCGATTTGTTGAATGTTAGACATGGTGAATGAATTTTGGATTTTAGATTTTAGATTTTGGATTCCATAAAGAACTGTTTTAGAAATTAGATTTTGGAGTTTGGATGTTATGATTTGGGTTTTTGTAGGAGAGTTTTTATTGAAGCAACTGTCATAGCCAGAATTTCGCTAGTTTCTTGCATTAAATTGTTAAGTTTTTCTCCGGTTATTAATCTTGATTCAATCAGGAGTTCTAACCAGTAAAGAGTTTCATCAACTTCTTCTTCTACAATACTAAGTTTAGCAATTAAGTCAGCCGTAGACTTAGCACGACAAGCTGATCTATAATTAGCACCTACAGAAGTAGCAGAGCGCAAAACTTGTTTACCAATAACATCAGCAGTTTTAGTTGTCGGTAATGATTCAACTAGACGAATGACTCTTAATGCAAGTTGTTTTGTTCTGGTCTTAAACTGTTGCTCATTCACAATCCAAAATCCAAAATCTAAAATCTAAAATTTAGTTATCTGCCACCAACAGTAATAGAATCAACCTTAATATGGGGTTGTCCAACTGTGGTGTAAATGCTACCGCTAACTGAACCACAAAAGCCGGGAGCTAGTTCTAAATCTTGGGAACATAGGGAAATTTTGTTCATAATTTCCTTAGCTTCACCGATGAGGGTAGCACCTTTTAATGGTTTAGTGATTTTACCATTTTCTATTAGGTAAGCTTCATCAACGCTAAAGTTAAATTGACCAGTAGGTCCGACACTACCGCCTCCCATTTTCTTACAATAAATGCCTTTATCAACGGAGGCAAATAGGTCTTCTGTTGTGTGTTCACCACAATCAATGTATGTATTTCGCATCCGACTAGCGGCAGCAAAGGTGTAATTTTGACGGCGGCCACTACCTGTTCTGGGGTGTCCAGTCCGCACTGAACCGGTTCTATCCGCTAAGAAGTTTTTGAGAATGCCTTTTTCAATTAATAATGTTCTTTGAGCGGGCATTCCTTCATCGTCCATGTCAATAGTCCCAAAGGCATTTTCTGCCCGTCCTTCGTCCCAAGCGGTCAGGCTTTCATGGGCAATTTTTTCACCTTTTTTATCGGCAAATGGTGTGGTTTTGTGTTCAATTTGGGTGGTTTCTAAAAGGTGTCCACAGGCTTCATGGAAAATTACACCGCCAAAATGATTGGCCATGATAATGGGGTAAGTTCCTGATTCTACGTAATCTGCGTACAGCATTTTACCAGCAGATTCGGCGATTTGTTCGGAGGCTTGTTGATAATCCCAGGTTCTCAGGAAGTTAGCGTCACTGGTATTACCCGCCCGTTCAGCAATAGAGGAACGGTTAGCACCGTCAGCACAAAGCAGATTAAAGCCCACGGACTGGGTAAGGCGGATATCACGAGCAAATGTACCATCACTGCCAGCAACTAATACTTCTTGCCAGTCACGGAAGTAGGAAGCGCGGCGAGATTGGACGTGGGTAGCTTTTTTGTTCAGTTGGGCTGTACCATCAAGGAGGACTTCTCCCATTTCCCGGATAGAACTACATAAGGGTAGCCAACCGTCTTTACCGCGTTTGCTGGCGTAGTCTCTGAGTAATTCTAGGTTGATTTCGGGAATGAAACCACTAGGACCTGGTAATTGTAGTCCCAAAATAGAAAGTGCTTTTTCTAAAGCTGCTTTTAAACCCGCAAATGTGAGGTTATTGGTGCTAACGTAGCAGTCAGCTTTACCGCGAAATACGCGCACTCCTGCACCAGTAGCTAAACTGGGGGAAATGCTAGTAATGGTGTCATCTTCCGCTAGACAACTAATGTAGTTGCGGCGTTCTAGGAAGTATTCTACAAAATCTGCCCCAGCGGCGCGTCCTAGTCCTAAAAGGGTTGCCAGGGGGGCTTCCCAAGTGTCATCGAAGCGTTCTGTGGTGGAGGAATATTGTAAACTGGGGAGTTGATTCGAGAGAAGTAGGGTGTTTGTAAGCATGAAGTGCCTCGTCTGCTGGCGTTATCTATAGATGTAACTGAAATAATCCTGGTGTGTTCAGTCTAACAAATCTATGAAAGCCATTGTTGGCATTTAGGCTGTAGGGTTTTCCGCCATATTGTCTTTTAAGATGGGGTGAGTGGACATTCTAATTAAGATAATGATGTAATCTAATTCTGATTTTATGTTAATGTTGGGTTGAAGTATTGCTGTGAAACATAGTTAATTCTCACTTTTTGTGACTTTTTATTTAAAATAATTGCGTAGTTACTAAATTGACTAATATACTGGAGATATTTATGACCCTTAAACTAATATCCGCAAAAATTAAAAATTTTAAAAGCTTAGGAGATGTGGATTTAAATTTCAGGGATCTAACAATTTTGGTAGGGGCTAATGCTAGTGGTAAATCCAATTCTTTAGAAGCATTACGCTTTCTCAGTAAACTTTTAAAAGACCAAGAACTTCCTTCTCTAAAATATATGGATAGCATCTTAAGGGTGGGGGAAAAACAAACATTTTATCAAATTCTTATAGAAGATGATGAAGATAATAAAGCTAAAATAGAATATAGTTTGGTACTTAGTATCAGTGAAAATAATACTTTAATTAATAGGGAGTATCTTTTAGTTAATGAAATTGAAGTAATTAATATTATTGATGGTAGAGGAAAAGTGAATGATGAAAATGGCGAAAATTCTCAACCATACGAATTTTCTGAAGGTGATGGACTCACATTAGCAGATGTAGGTAAATATGGTCATAAACCGATTACAAAAAAGTTGGCAAGCTATATAAAAGATTGGAAATTTTATGATGTAGATCCTGATAGCGTCAGGATACATTCTAGAATTACTAAATTCAATATGATTTATAAATCTTTACAACATGATGAAAGAATACCTAGCCTTGATACTGACGCTAGTGAAGTTGAAGAGGTTTTACAATACTGGGCTAGACATGATAAAAATAAGTTTGATAAAGTGAGTCAAGAACTGTATGACTGTCTGAAAATTAAGTTACGGTTAGATGATGTTGCAGAACCACTTATTAAAGTTATTGAAGAGGATGGTAAAAAAATAGCTTTATCTAATATGTCAGATGGGACTCTGAGATTGATAGCTTATTTTATCATGCTTTATCAATCTGATGTTCCAACTCTCATTGGTATTGAAGAACCTGAGAGAAATTTTCATCCTGGTATTTTACAAGATATTGCTGATATGATCAAAAAGTTATCCAAGAGAACACAGGTGATTTTTACAACCCATAGTTCTCAATTATTAGATTGTTTTTCTACTGAAGAAATATCATCTGACATTTCGGTAATTCTTTTAAATCAGAAAGGAGAAATTGGAACACAAGCTTGTTTATTGGATAAATTAGCAGAAAACCGAGATGATCTTTCCGATTGGATGAATGATTTTGGAATAGGTAGCGCGATTTATCATAGTCACTTAATTGAAGGAGTTTGTGCCAGTTAATATGCCTAGTATTCGTCTTTGGGTGCCGGAATCTGATTATGATAGTAAAGCAGTCGGTTGTATTGCTAACAAAATAGTCGCGCTTTATGGTGGTGATATAACAATCCAACTTGCCGATAAACAAGGTTTTAATAGGGCTACAAATCCAAAAATTCAAGATGGTTTAAAGAAGGCAGTTGATGCTTACTTAAAAAATGATGTTTTAGTCATCTTTCTGTTCGATTCCGATGGAACACAATCGCAAAATCAAAGACGTAGAGAAAAAAATTCTCTGGTTAATCGAATTGAAGAAGTTGTTAACTTATTTGAAGGAAGAGTAAAATTTTTTCCGATGGTTCAAGAACTTGAAGCTTGGTTATTAGTTGATTATTTGGGTATATGCTGCTTTTTTACCAAAAATGCTGATCATCGAAATAATAGAAAATGGATAGACTTTGCTAATAGTAAACAACGTGGGCAAACAGATTTAATAGCAGAAGCTGAATCAGGTGGAAGGGGTGCAAAAGAATTTTTAGTAAAGGCATCACGAGAAATATTAATTAAGCATAATCCTAATCTCCAGGATAAACCTAGAAATTTGAAAGAAAGTCAATATGAAGAAAGTCAATCATCTAAAATAGCAGAATATATTAAAATTGATTACGAAACTCTGGGAAGAAATAAATCATTGTTAGATTTTGCCAACTGTTTACAACATTTAAAGGAGAATAAACAAGGATTTATAGATGATATTAATTATTAGTATTTCAATAAAATACAAAGGTTTTTAGCTCTAACTGAACTATCTAGTTTCCAACTGACTATATTTTATCCAACTATCAACACCCTCATTCCCCTTAATTATTATCTTTGACAGAGGGTGGATAATTGCCGACTTGATTTTATTTTAGATTTAACTTGCTAAAGTTCCTGAAAAAATTGGCTTAAAACCAATTTTTCTTCAGTAATTTGTTACTAACAATGACCACAAACATCAACAGACCAAACTGAACTTGCCAAGGCGCTAATACTAAACTCACAATGAAAATGATAGCTGTGAAAACACCAGCAATATTGGTAATTTCATCATCCTTTCTTTGGAAAAGATAGCCAGTAATTACACCCATAGATAATGTCATTAAGAAAAATAAAGGCATTTGCACTCACCTCTAAACTACGAACTACTGTTTAATACCAGTAGATTTGCGCCATTTTCAGCAACGTTATTTATGTTATACTTAACTAAGGAAAAATGGCAATACATTCAATATTAAGCCATAGTGCAGCTATTGGCAAATAGTCTCATGATGTGGGATATAAAACTAATAACGTGACTGACAACCCGATTCTGAGTTAGGTGATATAATAATACCTATTGACGCTAATATAAATTTCTCGAACTTCTTTAATTGAAATCACAGATGTTGAATATTTCTCAACTCCTTGCAAGTGAACTAAAACTTAAACCCCAGCAGGTACAAAATGCACTGGAACTTTTAGCCGAAGGGGCAACAATTCCCTTTATTGCGCGTTATCGTAAAGAACGAACAGATGAAATGGATGAAATGCAATTACGGGATTTACAAGATAGATATAATTACTTAACGGAATTGGAAGAAAGAAAAAAAGTAATTGTCAATGCGATCGCTCAACAAGATAAACTTACTCCAGAACTCAACACAAAAATAGCATCTTGTTTACAAAAAACTGAACTGGAAGATTTATATTTACCCTATCGTCCTAAACGTCGTACCCGCGCTACCATTGCTAGAGAAAAAGGTTTAGAACCCCTGGCAATATTCATTAAATCGGTGAATGTGAAAAATGCGATTTCTGTATCCTTGGAAGCAGAAGCAGCAAAATATATTTCCGAAACTTTAGGAGTAAAAAATGCAGATGAAGCTTTAAAAGGTGCATCGGATATTTTAGCGGAAGAAGTAGCAGATAAAGCCGAATTACGGGCATATATCCGGGATTTTTTCCTAGAAAATGGGGTATTTATTTCTCATATCAAAGATGAACATCCCGAAGGGACGACAAAATTTGAAATGTACCGAAATTATCAAATTAAAGTCAAAAATATTGCTCCTCATAATATGTTAGCTTTATGTCGAGGAGAAGAGGAAAAAATTCTCAGTTTTGAAATTGCTTTTGATGAAGATTTTGTTCTGGGTTATTTAGAATTTCAGGAAGTTAAAACTAAAGTTCGCAACCTGCGCGACTTTTATCAAGGAATGTTAAAAGATAGTTTTAATCGCTTAATGAAAACCTCATTAATTAGCGAAGTTATCAAAGATAAAAAAACCTATGCTGACATAGAATCAATCAAAACCTTTGAGACAAATTTGCGAGAATTGCTGTTATCAGCACCAGCAGGGATGAAACCAACAATGGCTATAGATCCTGGTTTTAGAACCGGGTGTAAAGTAGCTATTTTAGATGAAACTGGGCAATTTTTAGAATATCAAGCCGTGTTTCCCCACCAAGCAGCAGAACAACGCCAAAAAGCGGCACAAACTATCAAAAAATTACTGGAAAAATACCAAATTCAATTAATAGCTATTGGTAACGGTACAGCTTCACGGGAAACAGAGGAATTTATCGCCGAAATATTACCAAATATAGCCCATAAACCAGTTAAAGTTATGGTAAATGAATCTGGTGCATCTATATATTCTGCTAGTGAAGTAGCAAGGGAAGAATTTCCTGATTTAGATATTACCGTGCGGGGTGCAATTAGTATTGGTCGCAGATTACAAGATCCTTTAGCCGAACTAGTTAAAATAGATCCTAAATCAATTGGTGTCGGACAATATCAACATGACGTTGATCAAAAATTACTGAAAAAGAAATTAGATGAAACTGTAGAAAGTTGCGTTAACTATGTGGGTGTAGATTTGAATACTGCCTCCAAAGAACTGCTAACATTTGTTTCAGGAATCACCCCAACTATAGCCAATAATATTATCACCTATCGCAACGAAAATGGAGCATTTACAAATCGTCGTCAACTTTTAAAAGTAGCAAAATTAGGACCAAAAGCTTTTGAACAAGCCGCAGGTTTTTTAAAAATTCGTGATAGCGAAAACCCCTTAGATAATACCGCAGTTCATCCAGAAAGTTACCCTTTAGTAAAATCTATAGCTGCTGATTTAGGAATATCTTTAAATCAAGTTACACAAATTGCGGAAAACCTGAAAAAAGCCAACCTCAAAAAATACGTAACCGATACTATCGGAGAACCAACCCTGCGCGATATTCTCAGGGAATTGGAAAAACCAGGAAGAGATCCTCGTGCTGAATTTAAATATGCTACCTTTAAAGCTGGAGTTAAGGAAATTAGAGATCTAACAGTAGGAATGGAACTAGAAGGAATTATTACCAATGTTGCTAATTTCGGTGCTTTCGTTGATATTGGAGTACATCAAGATGGTTTAGTGCATATTTCCCAACTTGCTGATAAATTTGTAGATGATCCCAAAAAAATTGTTAAAGTTGGACAAGTCGTTAAAGTACAAGTTTTAGAAATCAACGAAAAACTCAAACGCATAAGTTTATCAATGAAAGGAATCAAACAATAAGTTAATTCTCTCTGGGACTATGACTGAAAAAATCTTAAATTAGTATGGCCATTTATCAAATTCAACTCATCAACCCTAACCTAAAATTGAATCGCACCATTCAAGTACCAGATGATCAATATATAATTGACATAGCGGAAGAAGTTGGTATTCGTTTACCATCAGGTTGTAAACAAGGAGAATGTTCCGCTTGTATTGCTAAACTTATTAGTGGAGAAATTGATCAAAGTGAGCAAAAATTTCTGCGTCTCCAGGAAATTCAAGCTGGTTATGTTGTTACCTGTGTCAGTTATCCCTTATCTGATTGTGTATTAGAAACTCATCAAGAACAGGTTTTATATAAATCTTCTCTTTACTATAGTAATCAAACTTAACGGGATTTAGATCCCTGACTTCTTTAAGAAATCGGGGATCTTTTCTTTTAGTCTAACCTAAGATAGATCAAGATTCTACCTAAGTAAAGATGTCAAATATTAATCTATATTTAAAAATAGTAAATAGCACTGATATTGCTGTTACTGAGGTAAAAAATGTTGGGATATTTTTTCATCGCACTTGCTACAGCTTTAAGTTTGTTGATTGTTGATTTAGTTGTTCCTGGAGTAGATATTGCTAACTTTCCCGCAGCTTTAATTGCTGCTGTTGTCATTGGTTTAATCAATAGTGGAATTAAACCAATGATTAATATCTTATCTTTACCCTTGACATATCTCACATTAGGTGGTTTTTCCCTAATTGTCAACGGAATTTGCTTTTGGTTAGCATCAGTTTTAGTTCCAGGTTTTCAAGTTCAAGGATTTATTGCTTTTATTATCGGTCCTGTAATTCTGTCTTTAGCTAATACATTTCTTAGCAAATACTTCGCAGAAAAAGGTTTTCAGTTACAAGATAGTCAATAGGTAAACCCAATTTGAAAAATAGGAAATATCCATGAACTTATTGCGTATACTTCTCGGTTTATTTTTACCTCCTTTGGGGGTTTTCCTTACAGTTGGATTTGGTCCAACTTTGTTAATTAATATTTTGCTTACCCTCCTGGGTTGGCTTCCTGGTAGCATTCATGCGGTTTGGGTAATTGTCAAGCATGAAGAAAACATTAATAGAGAGGAAGGTACTTATTAATTTTGTAGGGTGCGTTATCAACGCACCTTTATCTTTATATTTTTATATTAAATATATGAAATTAATGAGAATCAGAATGGTGCGTTACAAAGACAGCTAACACACCCTACAGGTTAAGATATTTTCTTAATTTTTCTTAATTTTAATTTAATTGGAAGTCTCTAATAGAATAGGTTAATAGGTTATAAATAAAAATAATATAAATAAAAATAATGAGTAAATTAAAAATTATCAAAATTAATTTACTCATTTATGTAGAAATTTTGAGAAAACAAAATTGCGGATATTAAGCCCGAATATCTTTATCTTTAAATAAATCAGCCGTTGCTAATAGTAACTCCCGCAAAGTTTGTTTTAATTGACGTTCTTGTTTAGCTATTGCTGAACCTGCTTCTGCTAATTTCTGTTCTAACAGGGAGTATTTTTCCTTTACTTGTAAAGTAATAGATTCAGCTTGTGGATGGGATTTATCATACCATTGTTTTGCTTCATTCAAATAATCTTGTACTTCTTGATTACTTCCGCTATAACGCGCAAATAAATTTGCTCTGACAATTGCTAATTGTGCTTGTAATTGTGCATAACGTTTTCTTAATAATCCCACTTCTTCACTATCTTTAATAGAATTAATTGCTGAATTAATAGCAATTTTGGTATCAACAGATTTATCTTGACTTGTTTCTACTATCTTTGTAAAAATTCCTTCAATTTCAGTTTGTAGTTTTTCTTCCTCTTGATCTAATTTTGCTTGTAACTGCTTTATTTCTGCTTGAGTTTGAACGATATTTGAGTGTTTTTTCAGATTTATCGCTTCCATAGCACCTTCAATTGAAGCTACTACCCCCTCCTTAACTTCACTGCTTTTCTCCTGTAAATTATCAACGACAGTAGAAACAGCATCATTAACTAAATTACTCAGTTCATGAGAACCTTCTTGAAATTCAGAACTGACTTGAGAAACAGCAGATTTGACAATTTCTCGAATGCGTTCAGACTTTAATTGTCCTGTTTCTTTAGCTTGACGTAAATCTAATTGAATTTGTTCTTTAATGTTCTTATTCATGGCCATATTTAATGAAGATATCAGGCAATACTTATATTCAGTATGGTAAAATATTTTTGTTATTAACACTCCCTAAAGATAGAAAATCATATCTATCTCAAGGTAGTATATTCGGCGACTAAAAGTCGCTACTACACAAGCAAAGTCCGTCTACCCGGACTCAGGAATGAGAAATTTCTAACCCACCTGGGTGGGTTTTGTCTGTATAGCCGCGAATTTCATTCGCCAGGGTTATTAGTTAAATGTTGCCAATTTATGAAATAATTAATATTGATCAATAAATAAATTTTAAATTATGTGGCAGGTAAATATCACTTGTGATGATCAAGCTTGGAAAGTTTCTGGTGTTGAATTTAAGAAAATAGCAGAAAATTACAAAGGTGAATTAATGGGTTCTAAAAAAATGCCCGACGGAAAACGCATTATGTCTTATAAAATTGAAGATATCAGCGAAGCCGAAGCTTTTGCAGAAGAATGTACAAAATTTGTCGGTTTTACAGGAGATTTTGCATCTTTATGAAAAAAATGGTAACAAAAATGGTAACATTGATATTATTCACTTTTTGCTTGTGGATAATTAATTCTACTTCACCAGTTAACGCCTTAAATACTTCTCAAGGTGCAAAAATTTTTGATTTCCATTGTGCTGGTTGTCATATTCATGGAGAAAACATCATTAGACGCGGTAAAAGTTTAAAAAAGAATGCACTCAAAAGATATAAAATGGATTCTTTGGAAGCAATTACAGCTATTGTCACCAATGGTAAAAATAATATGTCAGCTTACAAAGAAAGATTGACAACAGCGGAAATTCAACAAGTTGCAAATTATGTTTTGGAACAAGCAGAAAAAAACTGGAAATAACAATATAAACAATATGATTTTACCTCAAGAAAGCTATTTACAATTTACCCCGAATTTGAAAATTTGCCGAATTTTAAATGGAATGTGGCAAGTTTCGGGAGGACATGGACGCATTAACCCCAAAACTGCGATTGAGTCTATGTTTCAATATGTTGATGCTGGTTTTACAACTTGGGATTTAGCAGACCATTATGGACCAGCAGAGGACTTTATTGGTGAGTTTCGTCGTCAATTAATCGCAACTCGTGGAGAGGAAGCTGTTAATCATATTCAGGCTTTTACAAAATGGGTTCCTCGTCCTGGGAAAATGACGAAAAAATTGGTTGAGGAAAATATTGATATCTCTTTGAGAAGAATGAACGTTAAATCATTGGATTTAATGCAGTTTCACTGGTGGGAATATCGAGATCCTAATTATTTAGATGCTCTCAAATATATGGTAGAATTGCAAACAGAAGGTAAAATCAAACATTTAGCTTTAACTAATTTTGATACAGAACATTTGCAAATTATTACCGCAGCAGGAATCAAAATTGTTTCTAATCAAGTGCAGTTTTCTCTCGTAGACAGAAGACCACAGGTAAATATGGTTAATTTTTGTCAAGAACATGATATTAAATTGTTTACCTATGGTACTGTTTGTGGTGGTTTGTTATCAGAAAAATATTTGCAAAAACCAGAACCTAAAGGCTCAGAAATAAATACCACCAGCTTGAGAAAATACAAACAAATGATTGATAATTGGGGTGGTTGGGGACTATTTCAAGAGTTACTAAATACCTTAAAAACCATTGCTGATAAACATCAAGTGAGTATTGCTAATGTGGCTGTAAATTACATTTTAAATCAGCCAGCAGTGGGGGGTGTAATTGTCGGCGCTAGATTGGGAATTGCAGAACATTTGTCAGATAATGCTAGGGTATTTAGTTTCAATTTAGATGCAGAAGATATCGGGAAAATAGATGCAGTTTCTCAACATTCGCGGGATTTATATCAACTAATTGGTGATTGTGGAGATGAATATAGACGATAATTGAATAATAACATCCCCGACTTCTTTGATATTATTGTCAATATATTATAGATTTATATTAGAAGTTGGGGATCTAAACACTAATATCGCATACCTCACCGCAAAAATCGGACAGTTTCCCCCCAATATCACTTTTTTGAGAAAGACCTGGACAAGAATACCACTATTGTTTATATTAAAAACCTGTACTGATCATAAAAATAAGGAAATAATTTTGACTACATTTGCTAGTTATAAAGCAACAGCATCTAAGTGGATTACTATATTTGATTCCCCTTTTTATCCAGATTACTTAGATGATGCTAAAATGCTTTATGAAGAAGTACAAGTACGCTTTATAGAACTTGTTGATAAAGCACAAACTTCTACAGAATTACTGGAGATGATTGCTAAAGAACATAATCCTTTACGAAATCAATTACTGAGAATCTTTCGTAGATACGTCTCTCCAGATACATCAGTTGAAATGACTAAAAAGAAAGGTAACATTCCTAATATTATCATAAACTTTAGTGATAAATTTCGTCCGATAGAGGAAGTTAAACGAAATTTGCAAAGCCGTCCTATACCTGATGAAATTCTCATGGCACTTCTTTTTGAATATAAGACAAAAGGAAAAAAAGGGTATGATTTAACAGAAAGTTTTTTCTTATGGTTTAATAAGGTATTTAGCCAAAATTATTCTATCCAAGGACCGGTTCGCGCAGGGAAAGACGTAATGTTGCATAAGGTTTTGAATAAGTTTCCATATCAAATTCCTGCGGATATGTTAATCTCCCGCTTAGATGGAACTCCATTAGTAGTTGGATTTGCTCGTTATGACTCCGACAGGGGAGGTTCTCAGGAAGATGATAGAACAGGTGGCAATCGAGATAAAATAACAGAAATTTTGGGTTATGCTAAGACATACAATTTACCATTAAAAGTATTGATGCTGAATGATGGTCCTGGATTACTTCTAGGTTCTATGTGGAATGATTACGCTAATTTAGAAAAATATGGACAAAGTAGAGTGATGGTTTGTACTTTGAAAATGTTAGACGAGAGACTTACACAAGGCTGGTTAGATAGTTAAGTTTACTATGCCAATTTTTGATGATTTGATCAGAAATTAACTCTAAACTTTCTGATTCTTCAATATACAAGTCTAAGCCTGTTTTTAAAATTCTACTAACGTCAATTAAGTTTATTTGTTTATATTTACAACCATCATTTTTGCCATTAACAAAATCACCCATTACTTCACTACCATTAACTAAACGTTGAATTATAGTATCAATAGATAATGGAGAATTATCAATACTTATCCATTTTCTACCTAATTCTTCAGCTACAGTTAGAGTAGTTCCACTTCCCGCAAAGGCATCTAAAACAATATCTCCTAGATTTGATGAAGCCATAATTATTCGTTTGATCATCTCTGAATTTTTCTCCGTTGGATAACCAGTGATTTTAATATTTTGATTGTGAGCGTCTTTAAAATCAAGCCAAATGTCTTGAATTGAAATCCCCTGACTATTATCTAAATATACTTTTCGTCTAGGATTACCTGTTGAAGACCAATATATTTCCCCTCTTGCATCCATTTCATCTAATGTTTCTGGTGTATATTGCCAATGTTTACCGGGAGGTGGTAAAATACCCCTCCAAGGTTGACCACTTGCTCCTTTTCTTACCCCTGGAGCATGAATAGGAACTTTTTTATATAGTCTTCCTGTTCCTTCTTCCACATATTGATATTCTTTTTTAATCGAGTCTTCTGTCCAAGCTTCAAAAGGTTGATTCCATACATAATTATCTGTTTTTGTATAAAAAAGAATAAAATCAGCAACATTACCATATTGTTTGCGTGTATAGTTTTTAGGATTACATTTTTTTCTCGTAATCCAATTACGAAAATTTTTAACTCCAAAAATTTCATCCATGATAATTTTTACAGGAAAAGCCATTTTTTCATCTAAATGTAGATAAATAGAACCTGCTTCTGATAGAATTTCTCTGATTAAGATTAGACGTTGACGCAAAAATTCTAAATATTCTGCACCTTCCATGAGATCATGATAAGCATGATTGCTATTACGAGACTCAAAACTGCTACCTGTGGAGTATGGAGGATCAATGTATACTAAGTTAATTTTTCCGGCAACATTCTCATTATTTAATAATGTGCGAAGAACGTTTAAATTATCGCCATATATTAATTGATTTCTAGGATATCCTTCAACGCTAATTATATGATTTAAGTTAGCTGGCTGAATTTTCAATATATCTTCTACAGGCATTTTTCCTTCATATTCAATTCGGAAAGATGTCGTATTTTGTTTGTGATTACGTCCATTTTTACTAGGTATTCCCGTTGCCATATTGTTTAAAATTTTGACTTTTTTATAATTATACTATTAAGATACTTTGTAATCAACATAGCTTTTTGTGTCTCGCAATCTTTCGTAGAGATCCCACTCGCGGAGCGTGCCGAAGGCATAGGGTAGTTGCTAAGGAGCAAAGACGCAAAGGGACATGAGCTTAAGCGTTGCGCGACCTAGTAATCGCAAACTTTCCCCAAACATCACTCTAACTATCAAAAATGACTAACAAAACTATTCCCAATGGCTACCTCCGTAAAGTCTATCACATCGCTTTTAACGTCCAAAATATGGCAGCATCTCGCCATTTTTACCATTGGGGTCAATTTTAGCGATCGCCTAGCCTAAATTTTTCTGAATTTTATCTGATAATAAAACTAGTCTCCTCAAGCAAAACCTATGGAAACCCTCACTTTAAACATACCTCCCGCAGTAAATTTAACAGATGAGCAGTTTTATCAACTTTGCATTGCTAACGAACCCTGTCAGTTAGAACTTACCCAAACCGGAGAATTAATTATTATGCCTCCCACAGGTGGAGAAAGTGGAATTAGGAACTCAGATATTAATATAGAATTAGGTTTATGGAATCGTCAAACTAAATTAGGTAAAGTATTTGACTCCTCCACCGAATTTAAACTACCCAGTGGTGCATATCGCTGTCCTGATGCAGCTTGGGTAAAACTAGCACGTTGGGATGCTTTAAGTCAAGAGGAAAAAAAACGGTTTCCCCCCCTTTGTCCTGATTTTGTGGTGGAATTGCGATCAGAAACGGATAGTTTAGAAAAATTACGTACTAAAATGCGAGAATATGAAAATAATGGCGCGCTTTTAGGTTGGTTAATTGATCCACAAACACCCTTGGTAGAAATTTATCGTTACGGAAAGGATGTAGAAGTTTTAAATTTTGATGTTGACAACCCACCAAGACTTTCTGGTGAAGATATTTTACCAGGCTTTATTCTCGATTTGCAGATAATTTTAAATCCATAGATTCTAAATTTCGGGATCATGATTTCTCAAAAAACTATTCCCAATGGCTACCTCCGTAAAGTCCATCATATCGCTTTTAACGTCCAAAATATGGCAGCGTCTCGCCATTTTTATGGTCATATTTTAGGCTTACACGAACTCACAGGAGACGAAATACCAGAAACATTAATAGAACTTGTCAATGCTGGTAAAGTCGCTAATTTCATCACTCCTGACGGCACAATTATAGACCTATTTGCAGAACCAGAATTATTACCACCAGATCCAGATCCCAGCAAGTCTTTTACCAGAGCATATCATCTAGCCTTTGATATTGCTCCAGAATTATTTGATCAAGCCGTTGCCGTGATCAGAGATCATAATTTAGTCATTGCTTATGGTCCGGTTTCCCGTCCCACAGGTAGAGGGCTGTATTTTTATGACCCCGATGGGTTTATGATTGAAATTCGTTGTGATCCTCATTAAATGCGAACATGGAAAAAGTTTTAAAAGTTCTTAACGACGTAATTACTAACCCACCAATTCCCCACGAACCCCATAAACAATCTTTAAAAAATTGGGCTATGTATTGTTTACGGGATAGAGGTTTTATAGTTATTTTTGCCCAAAATGCTGATTTTGCTGTCCAGTTTAAAAACGGAGAAAAGTTCTATTTTAAAGTTACCAATAATGCCGATAATTTAGATAATAGTATTAACTGGATTGTTTGGGATAGCACCACCAAAACAACCAGCTTAATTCCTCAGTCCTAGTTATTAAGTATTACAGCCAGCTATATAAGTATTTCATTTTACTATAATTTCTATATCTCTGAGGAAGAGAGGGTAAAACGAAGAACTTTTGTGACTGTAATGGGGTTTTCAAAGCCTCTCCCCCCGTGGGGGAGATGTTTACCAGAGCGGTTTTTCTGTAAACTAAGGATTTTCAAAGAACTTCTTAAATTTAGTCTGGGTTGGCTGGTAAACTAGCGAATAGCTGTTTAACTAACTGCTGAGTTTTATTTTCTAAATTTTGCCAGTCTACATCACCATATTCGTCAATTAAGTTGGGATCAATATCAACTGCCCCCTGCTCTGGACTATAATTGAGAAAACATATTTGATAACACAAATCCCATAAATCTATATTTACCCGTTCCTGTTGATTTTGCAAAAGTAAATGATATCCTGGATAAGGCATTGGCAAACTAGCAAGAGTTTCTTTAATTTCCTCTACTTGTGTTGGTGTTGCGGTTTCCATTTCCCGCACCAACTCAGTTACTAAAGACTTTGTTTCATCACTCGTGTTAGCAGGCCAGGTCAATACATCTTGGTAAGTCCCTTGCCAATTGGATGTATCAAGCTGCTTACGAATATTATCAATTACGCGAATAAAAGCAGGTTGCATCAAGATTTCAGCTTGCTGCCATGAGGTATAATTAGTGATTTTAGGTGGCATTCCTAGTCAAGGGGATACTGATAGTAAAATTAACGATTTTGTTTGATGAAAGAATTGTACTTTTAATTTAAATCTTTTCTCAAGATACCTGATCTCAGGGGAGGAAATTGGGAGATATTGACTACTATGGGTAAAATTAGGTTATAAAGCTGGGGAGGGAGATTATGATAGGTAAATTGCTAGATCATCGCTACCAAGTCATTCGCATTTTGGCCACGGGAGGATTTGGTCAAACCTATATTGCCCAGGATACCAGACGGCCAGGCAATCCCATCTGCGTGGTTAAGCACTTGAAACCAGCCAATTCTGACTCTAAAATCTTTACTACTGCTAAACGGCTATTTCACAGCGAAGCAGAAACTTTAGAAAAATTGAGTAATCATGACCAAATCCCCAGACTTTTAGCTTATTTTGACGAAAATCAAGAATTTTTTCTAGTCCAAGAATTTATTGACGGCCACACTCTCCAGGAAGAACTTATCCCCGGACAGCCTTGGAGTGAAGCCCAAGTCATACAAATGTTGTTGGAAATTTTGCAGATTTTAGAGTTTGTTCACCAAGAAGGTGTAATTCACCGCGACATTAAGCCTGATAATATCATTCGCCGCGCCGCTGATTATAAATTAGTTTTAGTGGACTTTGGTGCAGTTAAACAATTACGTTCACCCCTGGTGACAGTAAATGGACAAAAAACTGCTACTGTAGCTATTGGTACTCCTGGATATATGCCTACGGAACAAGGTCAAGGTAAACCCCGCCCTAATAGTGACCTTTACGCTTTGGGAATTATCGCTATTCAAGCATTAACGGGAGTTCCTGCTAGTCAATTACAAGATGACCCAGATACCGGGGAAATTAACTGGCAGCATTTAATACCCGTTAATTCTAATTTGGTGGCGATTTTAACGAAGATGGTGCGTTACCACTTCAAAGAACGCTATCAAACAGCAACGGAAGCTTTACAAGCTTGTCAAGAATTGGTGAATATCATCCCTGAATTTTCCCAACCCTCCCTAGCTCCTAAGATTATTTATCAATCTCCTCAAGTTATATCTTCAAGATTGACACAAAAAACAATGGCGGTTTCTCCCGCTAATCATATTCCTTCTCCATCTCTTCCTCAACAATCTCTTCCCCAAGATACCAATAAACCCGATCCTTTACCTTTATTAATTGGTATATTACTAGCGGGTGGTGTCGCGGCTTTATTTACAAATATATATCCCAATTTTAAAAATTTAACTATTAATTGGACAGGAGAAAATAGCAAATTAATCAGTAAATGTTTAGCTGTAGTTACGGCTGATTCTAATATCCGTTCTGAACCCAGCGCTATCAATTCTGATAATATTTTGAAAACTTTGGGTGTGGCCAGTCAGTTTGAAGTGACCGGTAAACAGACAAAGCGGGGTTGGGTAGAACTTAAACTTTCTTCTGGCAGGTTGGCCTGGGCCCATTCTGATGTCATTTCTAATCGTGAAAAGTGGATTTCTTGCCGTCGTGACCAAGGTTTGGCTATACAAACTGTAGATGATATTCCTTTAATTACATCTCGGCCAATTCCTTTAGTTCCCGCAAAATCTGTGGTGGTAAATCCCACAGCAAAGCCTTCCTTACCCGCTACTGCGGATCAGGTGAAAACGGTAGATAAGGCCAGGGAAAAGTTTGAATCAGGAGATTTACAAGGAGCAATTTCTCTGCTCAAGTCAACATCGGGAAATGCTGTTTCTGGTATTAAACAAACCGTTGATACTGTTAATCAATGGCAAAGTGATTGGGCAAAAGCAGAAGCTTTAGCTAATGATATTAATAAGGCAATTGATAATGGTCAATGGCATCAGGTTTTAGCTTATCGAGACCACCCGGAAAAGCTGCCTAATATTAAATATTGGCGCGATAAAATAGAACCAATGTTTAAACAAGCTGCTGAAAATGTCGCTAAACAGGCACTACCTAAAGAACATAAACCCACTCCCTCAGAAACACCAAAGAATGGGATTTAAAATCCTGTCTCTACAACTCCTCTAGAGTGAATAATCAATAATAGGGGTTATCTCCGGCTTCCTATTCCCCAACAGTTGTAAAAGTTCCACTAACTTCGCGGTTTTCTATAAAACAAAAATGCTCCCCATTTCTGGAGAGCATTTCTTTAATTAAGCTCTGTTAAGAAAGCTTTAATTATTAACCGTTGATTGCAGGAGCGCTCAAAGCAACAGGAGCAACATCAGCAGCAGCCAAGTCTAGGGGGAAGTTGTGAGCGTTGCGCTCGTGCATTACTTCCATACCTAAGTTAGCGCGGTTGATTACGTCAGCCCATGTAGAAATTACACGACCTTGAGAATCAATGATTGATTGGTTGAAGTTAAATCCGTTCAAGTTGAACGCCATTGTGCTTACACCCAAAGCTGTAAACCAGATACCAACTACTGGCCAAGCAGCTAAGAAGAAGTGTAAAGAACGGCTGTTGTTGAAGGAAGCGTATTGGAAAATCAACCGACCGAAGTAACCGTGTGCTGCAACGATGTTATAGGTTTCTTCTTCTTGACCGAATTTATAACCGTAGTTTTGTGATTCGTTCTCGGTTGTTTCTTTAACCAAGGAAGAAGTTACCAAAGAACCGTGCATTGCAGAGAACAAAGAACCACCGAATACACCAGCTACACCTAACATATGGAAGGGGTGCATCAAGATATTGTGTTCTGCTTGGAACACAATCATGAAGTTGAATGTACCGGAAATACCTAAAGGCATACCGTCAGAGAATGAACCTTGACCGATGGGGTAAATCAAGAATACTGCGGTAGCTGCTGCTACAGGAGCAGAGAAAGCTAGGCAAATCCAAGGACGCATTCCCAAGCGGTAAGAAAGTTCCCATTCACGACCGAGGTAGCAGAATACGCCGATCAAGAAGTGGAATACTACTAACTGGTAAGGACCGCCGTTATACAACCACTCATCTAAAGAAGCTGCTTCCCAAATTGGGTAGAAGTGTAAACCGATAGCGTTAGAGGAAGGAACTACTGCACCGGAAATGATGTTATTTCCGTATAGTAAAGAACCTGCAACTGGCTCACGGATACCGTCAATGTCAACGGGAGGAGCAGCAATGAAAGCAATGATGAAGCAGGTGGTAGCAGCTAATAGGGTAGGGATCATCAATACTCCGAACCAACCGATATATAGACGGTTGTCAGTGCTGGTGATGAATTCGCAGAAGCGATCCCATACGTTGGCGCTTTGGCGCTGTTGTAAGGTGGTGGTCATTTTATGAGTGCTTTATGTTCGTATGATGTTTGGTAGGTTGTTTTGCCTACCTGAATACAACATTAAAGGATAAATTGAAATTTGTAAAGATAATTAAAATTAGTATTAGTTATGTCAGTTATATGTTTTCCTGATGTAATTAGGTATACAGGAAATTTATTCGAGCAGATAATTCCTCTAAAAATCAAAGTAGATATAAGGTAAACTCCCTTGAGGAGCTAATAACCAAACTGCGTAAAAGCATAAGGGGACGAGAACAATCTTCATTTGCCAGCTAAAATCTAATTTCATCCTTCCTTTGAAGCTATATGATACAGTCATTAGCATGGTTATACTTGCTAATAAGTAAAAAATTTGATATTGATTGCTGTTCAGAGCTTCTGCATAAACCTTTTCCGCAAATTGTTGATCAGCAGGATAACCCCAAAGATGCTGTATGACTAAACTAGAGTCCCGGAGGTTGGGGAGACGAAACCAAATCCAAGATGTAAAAACCATGATTTGTGTTAGCAGCCAAGCGCAGATTATTCCGAGTGGATTTTGCCAAAATAGGTTAAGAATTGTTAAGCGATCGCTTAAAAAAGCCGTGAGACGATGAACTGCTAAAGCGATACCATGGAATAGACCCCAAACAATAAAACCCCAGGCTGAACCGTGCCAAATCCCAGCTAATAGCATTACTATCAATAAATTTCCGCAAGTACGTATCAATCCGCGCCGAGAACCACCCAAAGGGAAGTAAAGATAATTACGCAACCAATCACCTAATGTGATGTGCCAACGTCGCCAAAAATCCGCAATACTGGTACTGAAGTAGGGGAAATTAAAATTTTCCGGTAAAACTAAACCGAACAGTAAAGCACTACCACGGGCAATATCTACGTAACCATTAAAATCTAAATATAACTGTAGTCCATAAGCAAAAGTAGCTAACCACAAATCAGTGCTACCTGCTCTTTGTAAATTACCAAAACATAAATCAACAAATATGCCCAGATTATCGGCAAAAATTCCTTTTTTAACCGCACCTCGCGCAATTAACCACAGTCCTTCAGCCGTCCTATCAATACTAGGAAGTTGTAGTGTATTGAATTGAAATTCCAGATGATGATAACGAGTAATTGGTCCAGAAATAAGTTTTGCAAAAAATAATTTATATGTGGCAAATTCTATAAAATTAGCCGCAGCAGGATCACCACGATAGACATCTATCAAATAAGCAATACATTCAAATGTAAAGAAAGAAATTCCCAAGGGAGAAACTATCTTAGTTAATGATCCATCTGAGTGATTAAACAGATGAAAAAATAAATTTTGTAGATGATTTATATACTTAAAACCCAAGAGAATAAAAAGATTAAAAACTATACCAATCCATAATAGATTTCGCCGATTTCGATGCCATTCCTCTGGAGATAAATCCGAGTCTTGAGAATGCTTGTTTGATGAGGTATTATTGCTAATTCCTAAACCTAAGCGGAAGTTGATAAAAGTTAGTATTAAAAGTAATGGTAAATATCGAATGTGCAAAGATGAGTAAAACAAAATACTGGCTATTAGGAGAATCCATAATCGGAAATTTGCTAAATACACATTCCAGTAAATTACCAAGACACTTAACAGAAAAATCCCATAGAAAATTGATATGAATTTCATTGTTTAATTACTAATTATGATAGTTTTGAATTATTCACAGAGGAAAAATAACATAATACCCTTTGCTATTTTCCCATTTAATTACTTTTTTGTCCAGGAAATAATTGGATCTAGTGCCAAGTTTTTTGAAACCTCATAGGCACCATAGCGGTTAATGTGACTGGGGTCAGAAAAGTAATTACTTGCTGTTGGCCATAGTTGACTTAAATCACGGTAAATAAAATGAGGATCACTTGTAAATTTTAATAAATGCTTTTGAAACTGCTGTTCATACTTTGTGCGAACCGGATCTAAATAATCTGAAGTGAGGGGCATATTTACAAATACCAAGGATATATTATTTTTTTTAGTAAAATCTAACACTGAACGAAATGCCTGTTCTTGTTTACCCGCAAGCTGGAAAGATTTATAATCATTGTCGTAATCTCCAGAAACTTTTGGATATTTTTGATAATATGTAGCCGGATTAAATCGAACAGATATAGGTAGAAATCCATCAAAATCAACTCCTTGTAGAGAATTAGTCATTGCGGAGTAACTTGTGAGGTTAACCTTTGATTTAACCTGGAGATGTTGATAACTAAAAGGTAGATTTTCAAATTTTTTTTGCAGAAGAGTTTTAATTTGCTCACGGTTTTTATAACTAGCAGATAACCCAGATAAAGACTGATTTAGCCAACTGTCAGCCGCTTGATAGATGTTAATATCTTTTGTTGCTGATTTACTGCTAATCTCTCCTATAAAACCTTCTTTATTTTTATTTACTACATCAGCATTTACTCTGGTTCTAGTTTTCTGTAATACTTGTTTATATCCTTGTGAGACAGCAATTGCATTGAAAGTAATATCTTCTCGTCCATTATTAAAAGCGCGAGAACCATCAGCCCATAAAATTAGTTTCGGCAGTTCTTCAGGTTCTAAAATCTGACGAATCAGACAGTCAACAACTTGGGCTGTTGCTCCATTAATGCCAAAGTTAAATATATCAAGATTGCTATGACCTTGGCTGACTAAAGCCCTAGAAAGGGCTAGGGGGTCAACTCCTCTGAGGGCGCGGGAAGAACCAACAATTAAGACATCAGGTGGGCGTTTTTTCATAGCTAAACGCTGTTTATATAGAGCTAATTGCTCATCTAATTGCCTAGCATTAAAACTGGGCATTTGTGATCGGGCCGCTAATAGAATAGCTGTGGCAGTGGCGTTTTCTGTTAATGGTGCTACTGCGAAATTAGTATCATGATCATTGATAAATCCAGAGGCATTAAAAGTAGATTGATCATGATTAAGTGATTTCGGTGTTACTGATTGATTTGAAACTGGTCTTGTTTGATTATTTTCTCTTGGCAAAGATGGCTGAGATGCTAAGGGTAAAGGTGAAACAATATTGTTACTAACACTAACTTGGGGATAACTTTTAAGAGAACGTGCTAAGACATAACTTAATATCAAATCACTTTGTAAAGCTAGAAGTAATCCTAATCCCAGCCAAATCATACCACCACCAATTCCTTTATGATCTTTATGATCAGGGTTTTGATTTGTGTCGTGATTAAATATTGTAAATAATTGGCTGTTTAAAAGTAACTGTCGGATTTGTTTATTAATATTTACTGCCCAATTTTTTGCTATTTGTTTGCCCAAATTGTGTACTTTCTCATTTCTTGAATTAAGACATAGAATTGGTTCACGAGTCTGATGAGTAATCTGGTAACTTACATATTCAGATGTAACAGCAAATTCCAGTGTCTCTGTGGGGATTAGTCGGGAACGTTCTACCATGTTAAGTCCATGAAACCACATCAGTTCTTTATCGGCAGCCCGACGAACATCAATAGAAAAACCACTTATAGCAGAAATTTGCAGTTCGCGGATAATAAATTGAGTAAATTTCCTAGAGACTTGATAGAGTGTAGGACAAATGGGATGATCACAGATAATATGTAATAAATCTTCTGTGGGAATTAGCATCACCCGGATAGCAGATGTTTCCAACATTCTAGCGATCGCTGGCACATTTCCCGAATCATCCCATGGTTTTAACATCACCTCTGGAGTTGTCAAATTTAGGTGCGACAGCCAATCTGCCTCTATATCTCTTTGATGTGCCAAACTCTCATTAGAGATCATCAGTGGACTATCTGAGCCTGTGGGTGTTTCTGTCCCTGCTAATAATGATTTTTCTACCTGTTCTAAATATTGATTCAGTTGATTTAAGTACAATCTATAACACCATTGGGGAATATCTTCACCTAGTTTGCGACCATAAACTAATACTTGGTATATTGAGGATTGATCATTATTAGTCAGGCTGTCTACATTGTTTTCTTCTAGTTGTTGCAGTAACTCCAACAGGGTTTGCCAACCTTGTGGACACTCAACACTTTCACAGAGAATATATAGGTTATTACCTAGCCATCGGACTTTGATTACGTAAGTATTTATATTTACTGCATGACTCACCGATGGTGCTAAAAATTGTTGACGATTAAATAATTTAAATAATACTGTTTTCATGGGCAGTGAAATTTAACAGGAAGGGTGTACTGGAGGATTTTGACTGTACTTGTCAGCTATAACCATAGAATTATCGCACTTTAGCGGTTTTTTTACAATTTTGTTACCTTCGCGGCTGGCAAAATTGACAAAAATACAAAGATAGTGCTATCAAGTTAGAGACTGGGAAAAAGCAGAAAAAATTTATTCATTTACTAACTATTAAGAATTACAATGTCACCTGTAAACCAACAGTTCTTTTCTCAACCCAGATTAAATTTAATTCCATTCACCATTCCCCTATCTTGTTTTTTGCAAGCTGGTACAGTATCTATACTCATGTTGATCATAGCTCAAAAAGCCACCAGTGATGCTTTAGTAAGCCTGGGAGAGGCAAGTGAGGAATTATTTCGCGGTGATCGCTTGCCTGTCCTCAGTTTTCCAGACGATCACGAATTAAACCAGGATTAAAAACTTATATATACATAGTATATACTTAGAAAATTTCCAACGTCATCGTGAAATTCATCTGCGGTTAATGATCAGGAATAACTTGTGAAAAACCCGATGTTTGAAAATGGACAGAGTTTAAATTAAAAATCCTTTGGGATCTTTGGCTTCCCAACCCAAGAAACCGTTAACACGGATTTCAAAATGAAGATGGGGTTGAATAGAGGTTGGTTGTCCTGTAGTTCCAACTGTTCCCAAAATATCGCCTTTATTGACCTTTTTACCTAGAGTAACTTTAATGCCGTCAAGTTGGGCGTAACGGCTTTGTAAGCCATCTGCATGGTTAATAATGACTAACTTGCCATAACTACCCTGTTCCTTGGCAAAAACGACGATTCCGGGAGCGATCGCTACCACAGGAGTACCTACAGGTGCTAATAAATCCACCCCACTATGAAAAACAGCCTCCTTGGTCACGGGGTGATAGTTCCAACCATAACCTAATGCCACACTTGTAGTATTAGGGAGAGGATAACCAGTAATTTTTCCATTACTACCCACGGTTGTGGTAGCTTTTGTGGCTATCTTAGGGGGAAATTTTACACCTGGAATTATTGGTAAAAAGACAAATTTAGGGTTTTCCTGACAACCATTAATTTCAAATACCGTATCCGGGCGAACTTGATACTTAGATGCTATTTGTCGCCAAGTTTGATGGGGAGGAATTTCCACAACCATGCCATTAAAAGGGGGAATTTGTAGTGTTGTTCCCGCACTTACCACCCCCTTCCCCACGGATGGATTCATAGCGATAATTGTTTCTGGTGCTAGATGATAGTGACTGGCTATAGCTGCTAAAGTTTCACCAGGGCTTACCTGATGACGTTGAATACGAGCTAAAACCGGACTAGGGCAATTTCTGGGACGAGCATTGGCGGTTTGTGATTGCGGCTGTGTAGATAATAATCCCAACGTGCTAAAAAATGTGAGAAAACAAAGTGAACAATAGGAAAATTTCATGTAAACAAGTCCACAAATCGCTAATTTTTAGATTTTAGTTGCGGATTCTTAAAGATAGGATAAAGATTTTGCTTATATCTATAGGTTCATCTAGGGGAGAGGTTAGCAGCGGTTACAGCAAATTATCATCAGTGATACCACAATGCCTAAAACTGCTATAAATAAAAATACAGGCATGAATAAACACGCCTGTGGGGTTGACTATTGATTGGATAAATGTTCCAATTGCATTCTCTGTTCCATTTGGCGGAGAAAATAGCCCGTCATCATTGCCGAGGCCAGTAGCCCTGCTAGATTATCCCGATCTGTTGTAATCTGGACATGAAAATGCTCTGGTGGCATCATCCCCACTAGTCCTTGGACATTCTGGGAAATGATTTGTTTAATTTCGGGGCTGACAGATTGGGCGACACGGGCTAAAACTTCGGGAGATTGATGCTGTAAATACTTGAGTAATTGATTAGGGTTTTCCCCAAAGCGATCATTCAGAAGTTGATTAGGGTGTTGCTCAGAGTCGTCATGCGAAAAGTCAGGATCAAACACCATTGGCGATTTATATTAGCTTAACTGCTGATTCTACTCTAAACCATATTAGTAAACTAGCGCATTTTCTACGGGGAATAGATAAAATGTATGGTAGGCTACCTGCGTGGATTCTGTTTGTGTGGTGATGATTCCTAATGGCTGGGACTATCCTCTAAATTCAGTTCTAGTTGTTGTTCTTTTTCTGGAGTTGTCAAAATTTGAGGAAGTTGTTCGATTTGGAAATATTGATGAAATTTTGCCGTTATTTGCAGGGAGTAGGAACGAGAATCACTTTCTCGGCGTTTGCGAACAAAACCAGATTCTACTAATTCTTGAACGTGCTGATAAGCACCAGAACCACGAATGTTAATTAATTCGCTTTGTAATATGGGATTATGAAGAGCGATCGCTGCTAATGTTCTTAAAGCCCCTACGCCCAATTCTACTGGTATCAGAACTTGTACTAAATCATGAAAATCTGAGCGCAGTTGTAAACTATAACCATGTTCAGTTTCTACGACTTCTAAAGCCGTATCCCGTCGGGCATAATTCTCAATTAGTTCGATAACCCCCGCTTCTGCTCTAGGGCGATCGCACTTGGCATATTCAGCAATTTCACTGATAGATAAGGGTTTACCTTTTAAATAAAGAATCGCTTCTATCGTTGTGGCTATAGATATATTCTTGACCATTCAGAATTTTAGATTTTAGATTTGGGATTTTAGATTTGTAAATTAGTCACTAAAAAAAACTCTTACCTCTTGCCTGCTACCTATGACTAAGTATAAATTCAGCGATCGCTAGATCTTGAGGAGTGGTAATTTTCAAGTTAGTCTCCTCCCCAGGAACTATTCGCACTTCCAGACCGCATTTTTCAAACAAAGCCGCATCATCGGTAACTTCCCAACCTTGACGTACACCTTCAGCATGACAATGTTTTAACAAATTAACATCAAACCCCTGGGGAGTTTGAGCCGCCCATAATTGCTTACGCTCTGGTGTGCTTGTAATAATACCATTTTCATCAACAACTTTAATCGTATCTTTAACAGGTACAGCCGCAATTAAACCAGAACAATTTAGAATTGCGTCCGAACAAACATCAAATAAATTTGGTGTTACTAAACAACGAGCGCCATCATGAATTAATACTTGTCCCGCATTAGTTGGGAATGCCTGTAAACCATTATAAACAGACTCCTGACGAGTAGAACCACCAGGAATTAATGCTATTGTTTTTTTCAGCTTTAAGTCAGCGATAATGGATTTAAAATCATCCCAATCGGGTGGTTGGGAAACAATTCCTATCCAACTAATAGAACTTGCGGCTTCTGCGGCTAACAAAGTCCAAGCAATCAAAGGTTTTGAACGTACCTGTAATAAAAGTTTATTACGGTTCGCGCCCATTCTTTTGCCACTTCCGGCTGCGGGAATTAGTAAATGCACAACTTTCCTAAATATTTAACTAATAGATTAAATTTAGATTAAATTAAAATGTTGCATTAAAGTCTTAGTTAAGATAGATCCCCGACTTCTCAAGGCAGTCGGGGATATCAGATAAAAATCATTTTTCCGCAGATAAATTTGTTGGTGGCCGATCATTACTCCAAGCCCACCAGACATAACCGCAATGACAATGATAAAATTCTTGCCATTTACGCAGACGATCTGCGGTAGTTACAGGCGATCGCCTATTTAACCACACATTAACAGCCTCTCGACTACTGGCGTGGCATTTGGGACAATGAAACTGATAGGCGTGAGTTGCCTGATTTGTCCATTCTGGGGGATGAGGATCAAAAGCGTCCATATAAATATAAAGTGATAAAGTGTAATAAAGTGTAATCTTAATAGCCACGGAATATAGATAATTATGACTAATAATGGATGCTATGGAGCCAAATATTGAAATTCGTCGTTTATTGGATGTCATGCCTGCTTCTGGGCGAATGATGACGAAAATCGTCAGTAAACCAGAACAAAAACAGGTAATAGATGCTGCTTTTCCCCTGCCTTTGAGTCAATCAAGACCGATATATATTAATTTCGATTTGTGGCGACGGTTAACAAAACCCCAACGGGATTTACTGCTATTGCAGATGGTTTGCTGGTTAACAGGGGTAAAATGGTTACAACCCAATATTTATCAAGGAGTAGTTTTAGCGGGGTTTATGGGGGGAATATTGGAGGCGGTGCAGTCTGATGTAGTAGGTATGGTAATATCTGGGGGATTAACTGCTTTAGCTGCCATACAGATTTGGCGCATGAATAGATCTCAGGAATCAAAATTAAATGCTGATATAGCGGCTATTCGTATTGCCCAAAGACGAGGTTATTCAGAAACCGAAGCCGCCGAACATTTGTTAACAGCCATTGAAGCTGTAGCAAAAATAGAAGAGCGTTCTGGACTGAATTTTAGTGAATTAATTCGTTGTCAAAACTTGAAAGTAATCGCCGGTTTATCGCCAGTTGGTATTCCTAAAAACTATCAATAGAACAAGTATTAACGATTTTCTGTCACTATTTAGATAAATAATTTTCAGTTGTTGTAGTCATGGAATTGATGAAGCCGGGAACATTGATTTTATGGCCATTTGCTTTATATTATGATCATGTCACCAAATTATTACGCATATTATTACCCATGCAAACCCCAAAACCATCTGTTAGTCTAATTCGTGCCAAATCCTACGAACAAGAAGCTTTAAAAGAATCTTTGGAAATACTGCTAGAACCTTTGGGGGGAATGGCTGCCTTTGTGAAACCAGGAAATCGGGTTTTACTCAAACCTAACCTGCTCACAGGTTCTCGGCCTACAAAAGAATGTACCACACGACCAGAATTAGTCCGTGCTGTTGCTGAAATGGTAATTGCAGTTGGTGGAAACCCATTTTTAGGGGATAGTCCTGCTTTTGGTAGTGCTAAAGGTGTAGCAATAGCCAATGGTTTATTACCAATTTTAGCAGAACTGAATTTACCACTTGTTGAATTTCATGGCCAACGTTATCAAACAGTAAATGACAATTTCAATCACTTACTTTTATCAAAAGAAGCAATGTCAGCAGACGTGGTTATTAACCTTCCCAAAGTTAAATCTCATCTGCAATTAACCCTAACATTGGGAGTAAAAAATCTGTTTGGTTGTGTTCCTGGTAAAATGAAAGCCTGGTGGCATCTAGAAGCTGGTAAAGATGCTAATAAATTCGGTGAAATGTTAGTAGAAACTGCCAGAGCAATTAATCCCACTTTAACAATTTTGGATGGTATTATTGGTCATGAAGGTAATGGACCTAGTGCCGGAGAACCTCGAAACTTAGAAATTTTAGCAGCTTCTAGTAATGTCTTTGCTTTAGATAGAGCAATGTTAGAAATTCTCCAAGTTGCACCGGCACAAGTTCCCACAGTTGCAGCCTCTCAAAGATTAGGAATATGTCCAGAGTTAAATGATATTCACTTTCCTAATTTATCACCTGATTTACTACAAATTACAGATTGGCAATTACCCGACAAATTAATGCCTATAGATTTTGCCATGCCCCGTGTGATTAAATCTACCTTTAGACATCTTTACATCCGATTTATCAAAGAACCCATGAGTGCTTATATAAAAACTCCTTAGTATCATTGAATTGAGTTTTAACTCTGGGAGTATCTAAATAAGATACAAACTGTCTGAGTTTATGCAGTATACTCCACTCATACGTACTAAAATCTATTTTAGTGGAGTATTTTTATACTTTTAATATACCATATATACAGTAATTTACTGAGTATAAATTAAATAAGTTGAATAGTAAAGCTGAAATTCAGGTCAGAGATAAATCTCTAAAATCCTTGATTAATAAGGCTTTTAAAAAATTAGACAAAAATCTTTATTCTCAATAAGAATTGCATAATGCCTATAGTTTCATTGGTTCTTGCGACTAAACCCATATCAATTTCCCTCTGTCAAAGGGTTTTAAATAACTGAGTCCCAATATTACATATTATTAAATTAACTTTTGTAAATGATTGTTGAAAAAGTATCCAGGATATAAAATAATCATTTTGTTGTTATGTGTGAATCAACACAATGTGGCTGACAGACAATGCAACCATTTAAACTGCCAGCATTTTATATGCCCTGGCCAGCGCGGCTGAATCCAAACCTGGAAGCGGCACGAGTGCATTCCAAAGCCTGGGCTTATGAAATGGGAATACTTGGCTCAAAAGAGGAGTCCCAAGGTGAGCCTATATGGGATGAACGTAAATTTGATGCTCACGACTATGCTTTACTTTGTTCTTATACTCATCCAGACACGCCCTCAACAGAGTTGAATCTGGTAACGGATTGGTATGTATGGGTATTCTTTTTCGATGATCACTTTCTGGAAATCTATAAGCGCAGTCAGGATCTAATTGGGGCAAAGGAGTATCTTGACCGACTACCGGCATTTATGCCAATTTATCCCCAAGATAACCTTCCCTTTCCCACGAACCCAGTAGAGCGCGGTTTAGCTGACTTGTGGTCTCGTACTGCCTTTACTAAGTCCGTAGAATGGCGGCAAAGATTCTTTGAAAGTACCAAAAATCTTTTAGATGAGTCAATGTGGGAACTAGCAAATATTAATCAAAATCGTATTGCTAACCCCATTGAATACATTGAAATGCGGCGGAAAGTTGGGGGCGCACCTTGGTCAGCAGATTTAGTCGAACACGCGGCCTTTGTGGAAGTTCCGGCTAAAATTGCGGCAACTAGACCCATGCGGGTTTTAAAAGACACATTTGCTGATGGTGTACATCTCCGCAATGATCTATTCTCCTACCAAAGAGAGGTGGAAGAGGAAGGTGAAAATTCTAACTGTGTGCTTGTAGTTGAGCGTTTCTTGAATGTGAGTACCCAAGAGGCCGCTAACCTCACTAACGAACTACTCAACTCCCGTTTATACCAATTTGACAACACTGCTGTCACTGAATTACCCTCTCTTTTTGAGGAGTACGGAGTAGATCCAGTAGAGCGTGTGAATGTTCTCCTTTACATTAAAGGACTTCAAGATTGGCAATCTGGTGGTCACGAGTGGCACATGAGGTCAAGCCGCTATATGAACAAGCAAGAGCCGGATAATTCAGGTACATCTGTGACTTTGGGTGGGCCTACTGGGCTAGGAACATCGGCCGCGCGGCTAGAATCCTTATCCACTACTTTGGGTTTGAGAAGGTTTAAAAGTTTTACTCATGTTCCTTATCAAACTGTAGGACCAGTAAAACTGCCTAAGTTTTATATGCCCTTCTCTACCACCTTAAATCCTAATTTGGATGCCGCACGGAATCATTCCAAAGAATGGGCGCGTCGGATGGGAATGTTAGAATCATTACCTGAGATTCCTGATGCTTTTATCTGGAATGACCATAAGTTTGATGTTGCTGACGTGGCTTTATGCGGTGCGTGGATACATCCAAATGGTTCTGAGCATGAGCTAAATTTAACAGCTTGTTGGCTGGTTTGGGGAACTTATGCGGATGATTATTTCCCAGCAATCTATGGTAATAACCGCGACTTGGCAGGTGCAAAAGTCTTTAATGCTCGACTGTCAGCATTTATGCCTCTAGATAATTCTACACCCCCTGTAGCAACTAATCCAGTAGAAAAGGGGTTGGCGGATATTTGGTCTCGCACCGCAGGACCAATGTCCTCCACAGCACGTACCGAATTTCGCCGCGCTATTCAGGATATGACTGATAGTTGGGTGTGGGAACTGGCTAACCAGACGCAAAATCGGATTCCAGACCCGATTGACTATATTGAAATGCGTCGTAAGACATTTGGGTCTGATTTAACCATGAGTCTGTCTAGACTATCCCAGGGCGGCGAAATACCAATGCAGATTTATTATAGCCGACCCATGCGATCGCTGGAAAATGCTGCCGCCGATTTTGCCTGTTTCACTAATGACATTTTTTCTTATCAGAAAGAAATCGAATTTGAGGGCGAAATTCATAACTGCGTGTTAGTGGTGCAGAATTTCCTTAACTGTGATCTTCTCAAAGCTGTTGAGATTGTTAATAATCTGATGACAGCGCGGGCGCAACAGTTTCAACACATTGTTGAGACTGAACTTCCAGCCCTTTTCGACGATTTCAACCTGGATAAAAACACCCGCGAGAAACTACTCAAATACATTGAGAAATTAGAACAGTGGATGTGTGGTGTACTTAAGTGGCATACAAAGGTAGACCGATACAAAGAATTTGAATTGCGTAATAGTGCTTCCCCCATAGTGCGACTACTCAACGGTCCGACAGGGTTTGGCACTTCGGCTGCACATATCAGATCCTTGGTTGGTGCAACTAATTCCGTGATTTAAAGTACGTAAATTTGCAGTAAATTGTGTTTTTTAACTAACTAAAAAAGTGGAGAATTAAATTATGACCTACTCTAATGATTCAGAAAATCAACAACCTCAACTAAGTTTAAGTACAGCAGCAGCTCGTAATTTGGCGACAACCACCAAATCTGCGCCGCAAATGCAGGAAATTACCTCACGGTGGTTATTAAAACTACTACCATGGGTACAAACAAAAGGCGGTGTCTATCGCGTTAACCGTCGTTTAAGTTACACTGTAGGTGATGGACGAGTATCTTTTACTAACACCGGATCAACTGTACAAGTAATTCCCCAAGAATTAACGGAATTACCCTTATTCAGAGGGTTTGAAGACATAGAAGTTTTAACCACCTTAGCGAACCAATTTGTGCAACAGGAATTTGCTGCGGGGGACGTAATTGTGGAAATTGGTCAAGATGCGAATCAAGTATTACTGATCGCTCGTGGTAAAGTTAACAAAATTGGTCTCGGTAAATATGACGAGCCAGTGGTTTTAGATGTATTAGCTGATGGTGATCATTTTGGTGATGAATCTCTAGTAGAATCTCAAGATACCTGGCAGTATACGCTCAAAGCTGTCACCAGATGTATCATTTTAGCATTACCTCAAAGTGCATTTGCACAACTCGTTAACCAATCTGAAGCTTTGCAAAGTCAAGTTGACAAGTTCCGCGCTCTCCTGAGTCAACCACAAACTGAACAAGGTGAAGCAGCGATTAATGTATCAGCAGGACATCGCGGTGAGGCTGATTTACCGGGTACTTTCGTTGATTATGACCTCTCACCCCGTCAATATGATTTAAGCATCGCCCAAACCGTTTTACGCATCAATACTCGCGTTGCTGACTTGTATAATGAACCAATGAATCAGACCGAACAACAATTGCGTCTGACGGTGGAAGCATTACGGGAACGTCAAGAACACGAAATGATCAACAACCCCGAATTTGGGTTGCTCCATAACGCCGACCTCAAACAACGCATTTACAGTAGCACAGGCGCACCTACTCCCGACGACATGGATGAATTACTAGCTACAGTATGGAAAGACCCCAGTTTCTTCCTAGCTCATCCTCGGACTATCGCTGCATTTGCTCGTGAATGCAACCGTATGGGCATTTATCCACAAAGCATTGACATGGGTGGACAACAAGTTCCGGCTTGGCGTGGTGTACCTATTTTTCCCTGTAATAAAATACCTGTTAGCAATAACCGTACCAGTTCTATTCTCTTGCTCCGCACCGGTTTGGAAAAACAAGGCGTTATCGGTTTACACCAAACTGGTATCCCGGATGAATATCAACCTAGTTTATCTGTGCGCTTTATGGGTATCAGTGAAAAGGCGATTATGTCTTACCTGATTACAGCTTACTACTCCGCAGCAGTTTTAGTACCAGACGCACTTGGCATTCTTGAAGATGTAGAAATCGGTCGCTAATTAGTTTAATTAGTTTTCAGAGGTGAAGGTAATTAATTGGTAATTACGCCCTATTTTCAGCGTTAAATCCAGTAATTTTTGATCGATCAAAGTCTGATTACCTTCACCTCTCATTTTATTAAGTATATTTGTCAGTGATTAGAGGATAAGATGACATATTCTAATGATTCGGGTTTGGATGTTGAGGGTAGACAGCCTCAACAAAGTTTAAGTACAGCAGCTGCCCGCAACTTAGCAACAACAACCAAATCTGCACCGCAAATGCAGGAAATTACCTCACGGTGGTTGTTAAAGATGTTACCATGGGTGCAAATCAAAGGTGGAACTTATCGAGTCAACCGTCGCTTAACTTATACTTTAGGTGATGGAAGAATTACTTGCACTAATACAGGAGCAACGGTACAAGTAATTCCCCAAGAACTTAGTCAATTACCCTTGCTGCGAGGATTTGATAATCTTCAAGTCTTAACGGCTTTAGCTAGTCGTTTTGTACAACAAGAGTTCACACCTGATGAGATTATAGTACAATCGGGTCAGCCTGCCCAGCAGCTTTTTCTCATCGCCCATGGTAAAGTCAATAAAATCGGGATTGCTAAATATGAGGAGCAACCTTTCTTAAACGCGTTAGCTGATGGTGATCATTTTGGTGATCAGATTTTAGTAGAGTCTCAAAGTATGTGGAAGTTTACAGTTAAAGCTGTTACACAATGTACTGTATTAACACTATCACAACAAGCATTTAGGGAAGTCCTTAACCAGTCGGAAGCGTTACAGGCTCATATTGATCAAATTGTCGCCCGTACCCAATTGCCACAGAATAAATACGGTGAAGCTGCTATTGCTTTATCTTCAGCGCATACTGGAGAGACTGAATTACCAGTTACTTTCGTTGATTATGAACTATCACCCCGTGAATATGAGTTAAGTATTGCCCAAACTATCTTAAGAATCAATACTCGCGTTGCTGACCTTTACAATGAACCGATGAATCAGACAGAACAACAATTGCGTCTGACTATCGAAGCATTACGGGAACGACAAGAATATGAATTGATTAATAACCGTGAATTTGGTTTACTACACAATGCCGACTTTAAACAACGTCTTTATCCCCGCAGTGGACCGCCCACCCCTGATGATTTAGATGAACTGCTGACTCGCCGTAGAAAGTCAAAGTTTTTTTTAGCGCATCCTCGCACTATTGCCGCTTTTAGTAAGCAATGTAACCGCCTCCGTATCTATCCGCAAAATATGGAAATAGATGGTACTAAAGTAATAGCGTGGCGCGGTGTACCTATTCTTCCCTGTAATAAAATTCCTATTACTAAGTACCAAACTAGTTCCATTCTTGTGTTACGAACTGGAGAACAAGATCAGGGGGTCATTGGCCTACATCAAACTGGTATCCCTGATGAATACCAACCTGGTTTATCCGTCCGATTTATGGGTATCAGCGAAAAAGCGATTATTTCTTACCTCATTAGTACCTACTATTCCGCAGCTGTTCTTGTACCTGACGCACTTGGTATCCTTGAAAATGTAGAAATTGGACGATAAATTCATGATCAAGCTAAGTTAAAATACTTAAGTAATACCATCATAATCGTCCGCTTTTAAGGTATTTTAAATATCAGATAGGGAATTAATTCCCTGTCTGCACTAGCTAAACATATTGATTTTATACAATATTTGTATAAATAACACTTAAAAAAAATTTGTTGCTACGTAATACTGTAGTATATATAAATTGTTATCAGAGGGGAATAACCTTGAACCAAGCGACATTGCACCAGTTGAAGGTGTTCGAGGCTGCGGCACGGCATGGTAGTTTTACACGCGCTGCGGAGGAGTTGTTTTTGACTCAACCTACCATATCCATGCAAATCAAACAGCTAACTAAATCAGTGGGTTTGCCATTATTTGAGCAGGTAGGAAAGCGTTTATACTTGACAGAAGCGGGACGGGAATTATTTGCTACTTGTCGGCAAATTTTTGAGACTATGGACAAGTTTCAAATGACCATTGCCAATTTAAAAGGATTAAAACAAGGACAATTAAAACTGGCGGTAATTACTACTGCTAAGTATATTATACCTAGATTGTTGGGTCCTTTTTGTCAGCTTTACCCCGGCATTGATATTTCTCTCCAGGTCACAAATCATGAACTGATTTTAGATCGGATGATGAATAATTTAGACGACATATATATTATGAGTCAAATTCCCGATCATTTTGATGTCAATTTCCAGCCATTTCTAGAAAACCCGCTGGTAGTTTTTGCACCCGCAGATCATCCCTTAGCAAAGGAAAAAAATATTCCTATTGAACGTTTGGGTGAAGAACGGTTTATTATGCGTGAACCGGGTTCAGGGACTCGCAGCGCTGTCCAAACTCTGTTTGAGAAACATGGGGTCAAGGTCAAAGTTAAGTTGGAGTTGGGAAGTAATGAAGCGATTAAACAAGCTATTGCTGGTGGCTTAGGTATTTCTGTATTATCCCGTCATACATTATTAACCGAAACTACGGAATTTAGCATTTTAGATGTCCAATACTTTCCAATTAAACGGGATTGGTATATGGTTTATCCTGCTGGTAAGCAGTTATCTATTATTGCTCACACCTATTATGAGTATCTTTTAGATGCAGCGAAGAAAATTACCGAAAAAGGTGGTTTAATTCCCGATTATAGTTCCGCTGAAGCTTAATTTTCCTCACCGACTACACCACCAACCACTGGTTTAACTTGTCCATTAGCAAATGGATCTGTACCACCAGTCCAATTAAAATCACTGATACGGATACTAAAACCACCTAATTGCAGCACTGGATTATAACGAAGGGTGATACCATGAGTCCGACGGCTATATTCTAATGTATAATCGGTGCTGATCTCTTTCCATGTATCTAGGTTAATGGATGTTTGTAAACCTAAGCGAATAGGTCCATAAACTTGCTGAGAAATACCAGTGCTGAGAACTTTGTTATCAACTGAACGGTCAAAAAGAAAGGGTGATAAACCGCTATTAGTGCCTTGGGAGTAACTGACGTTAAAGCCAGTATAATCTAAGAAAGGACGGGAAAAATGGCCAATTTGGCCGATTAAACCAATAGTACCAGTGACAGTGCCTTGGTTATCACCACTACTATAATAACTACTAGTTCCTGTGATACCAGCGATCGCTTGTAAATACGGTACTACAGGATTAGATGTATATTTTAATCCCTCCTTGGCAGTAGCTGCTAAGGGTTTCCCAGTCCACAATTTGATCCCACTACTCAATGCTACACTACCTTGGAAACGCCCTAGAGAAATGCGATCATTTTTGCGTAGTGGTGAGAGTAAATCCTGACGATCTGTGTTAGAATTTATATACTGTGCGCCACCCTGATAACTAATATTTATACCGCTTTTTCCCAAAGGAATCCTAGGAGAAGTAATAATTCCACCAATACTACTCTGTACAGTTTGATACCCCAGACTACCATTGTAAAGGCGATCGCGGTAACTAGACTCTAAACTTAATGTATAAGGCTTGACATTACCCAAACTTTGGCGTAATCGCAAACTCCCGCGTAAAGTATCTTCCACCTGATCAAAATCAAAACTAGTTAACTCTCCCGTACCCTCCACAACAGTTTTAGGACTCAAAACAGCATTCAGTTTAGTATTTACACCAAACAAATTAGCTACATTACCACCATTTTCTACAGCCCTTTGTACATAAAACTGGGGTGTAATAGTCCAGCGAGTCTGATCATTATCAATTGGTTCAAAAGCTCGTTCTATAAACAAACCACCGCGTTTACCATTATCAAAACCCACAGAAACAATAGTGGGATTTACCTGTCGTGGCCGACGATCTATTTTGCGACTATTCACAGGAATAGGAACAACGACCTTTTGATCAAAAACTAACCGTTGACCCTGGGTAGTCACCCTATCTATTAAAGGTGCTTCTCGCGTCACAGTCACCTTAGCCGCCCTGATTTCCAATTCCGGGGGTGAAAAAGGGTCATTAGTAATTCTCACATCTTGAGCTTGAAAACCACGGGGATAAAATTCGATATATTGGGCTTCAAATCGTAACCGCTTGAGGACACCACCAGATTTAGGTACAGAAACATTTCGCGCGTCTGATTGACCACTAACACCAAATTCTATCCCTCCGGGACTATTAACACCAGTTAGAGGTTGATTAGCGCGAAGCCGATAACTCAAAGGGCGACTAGGTACACCACCTGCGGTAATATCTGTAGGGAGACTTGGGGAAAAAGCAAAATCCGTTGCGGTGGTAGGGATATAAAGTTCACCTTTACCGTTTTCTAGATCACCACTATCTTGAATAAAATTATAAGTAAAACGTCGTCCTTGGAATACCTGATTACCCCTGGTTAAAGCCACATTACCCTCCCCCACCGCCATCAAATTATCTAAATTGATATGTAGGGTATCAGCATCAATTACCGCACCATCAAACCTGACTACTACATTACCCTCAGCCGTGACAATTCGCCTTTCTTGATCATACTCTTGGCGATCGGCAATTACCTCCACAATTCTTGTTTTTTGCGGTGATATTTTCGTCGTTTCTGAAATTTGCGGTAACGGGGGAACTGCTAAATTATCAGGTTTTGACTGATCTTGAGGATGACGCAGTTTAAATTCAATCAGATTTTGTACTGGTAACGATGGTGTCTTTTCACCAACCAATAGATCAACCTTTCTCCCTGATTCCTGTAAATTTACGTAATTTTTTTCTACCGGGGGTGTTGATGTTCCTGTTAAAACCTGCTGTCCGGCTATAATATAAATAATTTTGCGTTTTTGACCTTGAATTATGGAAAATTCCCCACCTGAGTTTTCTAGTCGGGATAAGGGAGAATCGTTGACTGGCTTGGTAGTTGATTGATACCGATCTTGTTGATTTTTACCATCGATGATCAGTTTTTGTTGATCATTTTTTACCTTAATAACAGCAGTAGCAGCGAGATCAGAAACAGGTTTTGACGATACAAGATTTGGCGGTGGTTGAGGTGGAAGGGCTGGATGAAACATATTTTGAGGCAATTAAGCTGATCAAAAAGCAAAAAATAGCCGGAAGGTTGAATTACATATTAGCCTGTTTCTACCCTCCGGCCACTAGGAGTGATTTGTTGTATATTTATTCTGAGTCTTGACGACCGGGGTTACGGGCTGGGTCATTAGACAAAAACCCGAAGATGAAGATACTCACAAACAAGCCGACAACGATATAAACAGCAATTTTTAAACTCAACATAGAACTAACTCCCGGAGGTTTGGTAAATAGCAACTAATTTATCTTACCTATATCTTGTACCTTTGGCGAGGGAATAGGAACAGCAGTTCCGCAGGTTGGGTAGAACGAAGTGAAACCCCAATATTAAATGTCATATACTTATAGACTGTGTTGGGTTTCGTACTTTAACATTAAATGTCATATACTTATAGACTGTGTTGGGTTTCGTACCTCAACATTACAGCAGTTCCCGATCTTATGAAGTACAAATATTAATAATAAAACTCTTGTGGTGCGGGCATCTTGCCCGCACAAGGTGTACCTCACTCAAAGCTACTTGCTGTAAATGTCATATAGTTATAGACTGTGTTGGGTTTCGTACCTCAACCCAACTTACAAATTAAAATGGTTGATAACAAAAAATTGTCGTTATAGCACTCTTGCAAGGGTGAAGAAGTTTTCAATCATGTTACTTTTCGGCGTTGTTGATTTGAGGTATGAAAATGATTTTTGATGATTTCAAAACCCTTGTAGAGACGTTCCTCATGTAGGGATTCTCGTCTCTACACCTAAATTTATACCTGGTTTCAGCAACGCCTACTTTTCTTGACAGAGTTTGGTTTTATTGTGTTAACCTACTTGTCTATATGTCGAAACTGTTACATCATGATTATTAATGGTTTTTAACGCCATTCTATTCCTCGATTGTTTCGATATGTATATTAAAGCTAAGATGGGAATGGTGGGTAATATAGCGCCTGGGCGGTTTTCCAGAGTTTAACAATATTTGGTTGTAAGATAGTTCTTCCTCATCGAGTTTATGATAACAAATTCAAAATCAATTGTCAAGCCCCTAATACCAATTTTCGGCGGGAAAAATCAAAAAGTTTTCAATTCTTCATAAAGTCATGAAAACATCATAAACGGTCTTTTGAAAAAGATTAGCTAACAGATTGTAACCAAGTTTGTAAATCTGTAACTGAGGTAAAATCTAACAAGGCTTCTCCTAATTCCTCTAGTTGTGCAACAGGTAATTTTTGGACTTGTTGAATCAATGATGAGTCCATTGTACCAATGCGGCGATTTAACTGACGGATAATCAGAAGTTGTTCTCCTTGTTGTAGGCCTCGTTGTTCTCCTTCTTGTAGTCCTTCTTGTCTAGCGAGTTCTCGCTCTTGTTGATAAAGTGGTGCTAATCTCATAATCAACTCCCTATCTTCTGCTTCTATTTCTGGACTTTGATTTATTCTCAAGTTCTGTTGCAGGTTGTACAGTAATTCTAATGTGATTTTTACATAAGGCTGATTTGATGGTAACGCAGCTAATTCATCAATTGCTCGTTTTTGTACCGTTCCTCTTCCCAAAAGTCTTAACCACAATGTTTCTGGAATAGGTGGTAATTGATGAATGACAATAATTGCTGCGCGGAAAGACTCTGGTAAATAGTATATTCCTGGTAAAGAATCTGATTCCAATATACCATGAAATCCTGATAGCAGTTTCTTAGACGCTGTGGGTGTGAGAATCCATAATTTAGGAAAATTACTTTCTGCTATTTTGGTTGCATTACGTTTTGCTTCTCGTTTTAATGCACCTCTAACTTCTAATGATTTTAATAGACAATCACATATTTCTTCTGTTGAGGCTGGGTTGCGAAATGGTTCAAATATGGCTAGTGTGGTGGCTAGTTTACCTAATAAACCTAATGATGCTATATCCGCTTTTTGTTCAGGAAATGGTGTAAATAATACATCTATTTCTCGTACTTCTCCAGATACATGACTGGGTGCTTCTACTTTTCCATAAGGTTTTAGCAGTTCTTCTAAATAATCTTTGGCGAATTGGTCATGTATAAATCTCGTCATTTATTTGACCTTTACTAATACATACAGCACTACAAGAGTGTTATGAGGTACATATTTAGCGGGCAAGATGCCCGCACCACAAGAGTTTCATGATTCAACTTTGTACCTCATCAGAGCGGAAAACGCTGTATATTAATTTAACATTTTTGGGGTAATGGCGATCGCTCAAACTAAACAAGGTGCGTTACTAATTCCTCCAGTTGAACAACCGGTAATTTTTGAACCAAATGTTGATTTTGGCGTTGGGAACTTGGGTCGCTTGCTGGGTAAGGGTTTCGGGGGTTTTTTCCCGCTCTCGATTGGTGGTTTTACCACTTTTTTTCCTGACATAAGGCTAACGCCACGCTTCGCTGTCGGAAACTGTCTCTAGACACTTTGCCGGGTAAGGGTTTAAAATTGAGGGGTTCCCACTCGCTGGGGACATTAATTGAATGGAAACAATCGTCTATTTGATTGTTAATGTCTATTGTTTGTTTGTCCCCACTCGCTGGGGACATTAATTCAATGGAAAACCGCCTAGGGGCGAACGGCAGGAAAGCCCCTGCTGGGGATATTAATTGAATGGAAACAATTCTTAATAAAGTTATGAAAACATGATCAAAAAAGTCCCGCAGGTTGGGTAGAACGCAGTCAAACCCAAGCAACAAATTGAAATGGTTAATAACATCATCTCACTATTTATTTTCCCTGCAAGGGGAAAAAGTCATAGTTAGCAGTTGAGTTTTTACTTGGTTGCACTTTGACTAATATTGCCTTACCCTTAATATCACCAGATTCTTGAAATTCAATCTTGCCTGTAGCACCATTGACAAAGAAATCTGGACTATGTAGCACCTTTTGTAATGCTTCACGGGTATAACCTTGTTGTAAACCTTTAGCGATCGCCATAGTTGCATCATAGGCTGTTGCTGAACGCCAATTCACAGTTCCTCCCCAAAGTTTTCTAGCTTTTTCAGGAAAAGGATTACCAGAAATGGCCTTTGGATGCCAAGGTACAGTAATAACCATACCGTTAATATCAGATTTCCCCGATTTTAATGTTTGAAAGGTGTATAATGTCGGACTACCAAACAGCGCTAACTTACCTTGATTTGCTGCTGCTAGTTCTAAAGCCCGGTTAATTCTACCAACATAGGGAGCTAATACCAACCCATCAGCACCACTACTAATTAATTGAGAAATTATGGTAGTAGAGTTAAAATCAGGAGCGGAAAAATCGCACTTGGTGGGATTAATTTTACCACCACCAGCTACGATATTTTTGGCGTACTCATCCTTAAAAGATTGATTATCAATAGATTTGGAATCTAAACACAAAGCAATATTAGTTTTACGGGCGGTTTTTAAGGTATAAACAGCCAGAGGTTCGGCCTGGGAACTAATATTGGGGACCGTGCGAAATATATAGCTACCAATACCAGAGAGATTTTGAGCGAAACTAGTAGGAGAAATCATCACTAGTCCTCCCTGCTGATATATTGGTGCAGCCGCAATAGAAGCATTACTAGCGTTATGTCCAACTATAGCCAGAATACTGGAATCATAGACAAAATGCGTCGCTATTTTTTGGGTTTGGGTGGGATCATTATCATCATTAGCGATCTCTACTTGCAAAAATTTACCATTAATGCCACTATTACGATTTACCTCATCTTGAGCCTGAGCCACACCCCGCAGAATCTCCTTGGCTACATTGAGATTTCCGCCGATGGGTACACTCACGGCAATTTTGATATATTTACTACTATTGTCCAGGGAGTTATTGAGATAAATCAAACTTTCTGGATCATTTTGATTTTGGCGCAAAGATGCTTGAAAATTGCTTCTAGCATTATCAAAATTACCCTGAGCAAAGGCTTGTACTCCTCTTTCCTTATCAGAGTTGATTTGATCAGTAATTAAAATCTTCTCACCTAAACTGATTCGCCCTGGTTTAGAATCGGAATCAGGAGAAACATTAGCTTCTTTCTCAAAAACGCGAGGTGTGAATTGATTCCACAACCAAAAGCCCAAGCCCAGCAACGCTGTCGTAAACAGCAGGGAAAGAATTAGCAGTTTTGTTTCATTTTGATGATTCATAATCGCTTTTTAGCTATGTTTTGGATTTATATTTCAGTGCATACCGCTATGTTGCCATTTTGCCTATATAAACAGCACATAATTAAATTTTAGTAAAATTTTGGTAAAACCAGTACAAACCCAGTAGACTCAGACAAGCTATAAGTGTAATGTTTATTCAGCAATTCAATAATTATCAATTCTTAACAAAGTCATCGAAAGTTGACAAATATAGTATAAAGAGTTGGCAACATTAAGTAAAAACAGTAAACAATAACCATAGCCGCACAAATAAGTTTTTTTAAACCATGCAGCCAATTCGCACTTTTAACGTATCTCCTTCACTACCTTCCAGACTAGAACCCCTGCGGAAACTAGCTTATAATCTCCATTTTGATTGGAATGTGGAGAGTAAAGACCTATTTCGCCGTTTAGACCCCGATTTATGGGAATCAAGCCACCATAACCCAGTATTAATGTTGGGAACTATCAGCCAAAAGCGATTATTAGAAGTTGTCGAAGATGACGGCTTTTTAGCGCAAGTAGACCGAGCAGCCCGGCAATTAGAAGATTATTTGCAGGAGCGGACTTGGTATAAAAAACAAAGAGAGCAGCCGCAAAAAGAATGTTACGCCTATTTTTCCGCTGAATTTGGCTTAGTAGATTGCTTACCTGTCTATTCCGGTGGTTTAGGTGTCCTCGCAGGAGATCATCTTAAATCAGCTAGTGATTTGGGATTACCGCTAGTGGGCGTAGGTTTACTGTATCAACAGGGCTACTTTGCTCAGTATCTCAATGCAGATGGTTGGCAGCAGGAACGCTATCCCATCAATGACTTCTATAATATGCCTTTGCATTTGGAGCGCAATGCCGATGGTTCAGAATTACGAATTGCGGTAGACTACCCAGGACGCAAGGTATATGCACGAGTATGGCGTGTGCAAGTGGGAACAGTCCCCTTGTATATGCTTGATACCAATATCGAACCTAACAAGGCTTATGACCATGATATCACCGACCAATTGTATGGTGGTGATATAGATATGCGTATCCACCAGGAAATTATGCTGGGCATAGGTGGTGTGCAAATGCTCAAGGCCTTGGGTTATGAAGTGACTGCTTACCACATGAATGAAGGCCATGCTGCTTTCTCGGCTTTGGAACGCATTCGCATTCTCATTCAAGAAGCCGGACTAAATTACAGACAAGCTAGACAGGTGGTATGTTCTAGTAATATTTTCACTACTCACACACCAGTCCCCGCAGGTATTGATTTATTTTCTCCTGATAAGATATTGCATTATTTGGGCTATTATGCAGATATCTTTGGTTTACCCAAGGAGCAGTTTTTAGGTCTGGGACGAGAAAATACTGGTGATTTGTCCAGTCCCTTCAGTATGGCAGTATTAGCCCTGAAAATGGCAACATTCTCTAACGGTGTAGCACAATTACATGGCGTTGTTTCCCGACAAATGTTCCAAGGCTTGTGGCAAAAAGTTCCTGTGGACGAAGTGCCAATTACCGCTATTACTAACGGTGTTCATGCCCGTAGTTGTGTAGCTAAATCTACTCAAGAATTGTACGATCGCTATCTTGGTCCAAATTGGTCATCAGCACCAGCAGATAACCAATTATGGGAACGAATGGATGCAATTCCCGACGAAGAATTGTGGCGGAATCATGAACGCTGCCGTTTGGATATGGTATTGTACGTTAGGGAACATTTAGTTAAACATCTGCGCGATCGCGGTGCATCTGCCTCCGATATTGCCCAAGCCCAGGAAGTGCTTGACCCTAACGTTTTAACAATTGGGTTTGCTCGTCGCTTTGCTACTTATAAACGCGCTACCTTATGGATGCGTGATTTAGACCGCATTAAACGAATTTTATTGAGTAACAAAAACCGCAAAGTCCAGTTTGTAATTGCGGGGAAAGCTCACCCCAAAGATATCCCTGGTAAAGAATTGATTCGGGATATCAATCACTTTATCCGGGAACACCATTTAGAAAAACAGGTAGTATTTGTTCCCAACTACGATATTCACATCGCCCGTTTAATGGTAGCAGGTTGTGATATTTGGTTAAATACTCCCCGTCGTCCTAGAGAAGCCTCCGGTACAAGTGGTATGAAAGCTGCTATGAATGGACTACCCAATTTAAGTGTACTTGATGGTTGGTGGGATGAAGCAGATTATGTCCGCACCGGGTGGGCTATTGGCCACGGAGAAAATTACGAAGATCCTAATTACCAAGATGAAATAGAAGCTAACGCCCTTTATGAGTTACTAGAAAAGGAAGTTATCCCCTTATTCTATGATCATCGTGATGGTGATGGCTTACCTCGTCCTTGGGTAGCAAAAATGAAAGATGCAATTCGCTTGAATTGTCCATTTTTTAATACAGCCCGGATGGTGCGAGAATATGCAGTCAGAGCCTATTTCCCAGCCAGCGATCGCTATCATACCTTAACTATTGACAATTATGTCCCAGCCAAGGAATTAGCGGCTTGGAAGGCGAAATTAGGCGAACACTGGTTTAGTATCAGAATTAAGGATCTTGAGGTATCCGCAGCATCAGACATTAAAGTTAATCAAACCGTAGCCGTCAAAGCTAAAGTTGATTTAGCAACTTTGAGTAACGATGATGTACAAGTAGAACTATATCAAGGTTCTATAGATGCCCATGGGGATATTGTTAATGCTGTACCTGTAGTAATGGATTATCAAGGGCAAAACCCAGAGAATTTAAGTGTTTATACAGCAAATATCACTTACACCACCTCTGGTTTACAAGGCTTGTCTTTGCGCGTCTTACCTCGCAATAAATACCTTTCTAGTCCTTACGAACCCAGATTAATCGCTTGGGCTGAATAAGCACATAATGTAGAGATGTTATATAAAACGTCTCTACAAAAACTGTTAAACATTAGCACGTAAATTTAACCAATAGTTTTTAACCAATAGTTTTTAACCAAAACTTTTTAACTCAATGTAAATTCAGGTAATATTTAATCAAAAAAACTCTACTTTTTCACAGATTGAAGTAGACGATTTAAGATGATTTTACCTTGGGAATCAATTACCTGAACACGAATAAATTTGGGATCACTTGGTTTCCAAATTACTTGATATTTTGTACCATTATTATTCCAAGTGTATATTTGACGTTGTTTAGTTCCAGAAGCGACAGCACCAGATAAACTGATATTAGAATTACTTTTACGGTTTTCGCCATAATAGTAATAAGAATTATTTGTAAAACCTAAAGTCACAGTCCAATCTTTATCCGTAAATTCACCCGCTGGATAATCAAACTTTTTCACAGCCATAGCTTGATTAGGAATGGCCATATCAATAATTGCAGGTGTAGAAATTCCCAAAATTGTTGATAAAATGATAGCTTTGTAGTTCATAATCTTTGCTTTGACAAATCTTAAGTTATCTGATTGTGTGTTTACTAGCAAGCAAAATCATTTACATTATGCTGTAGTTTCTTCTTCCTGAGAAATTCTAGAATTAAATAACTTAGGGAAGAACAAACCAGAGTTTTCTTTGTATTCCGCAAACTCAGGATATCGAGATAAAGATTTATCTTTTTTCAGCATATTGGGAACAAAGATCATGGCTATGAATAACCCCTGAATCAAGAAAGGTAGCCAATGTTGAGTTAATATAGAAAAAGCCAGATAAATCAACACTTCTCCCAAGTAATTAGGATTACGACATTTAGCAAAAAAACCTTCTGTAATTAATCCAGTTTTATGCTTAAGAGTATAGTATTTTTGGGCATCACTAGCAAAATGTAAAAATACCCCAGTGATATTCAAAGCAATAGCAGCAGCTACTAATGGTAAAGGTGGAACAGTACCACTACTAATGAGAATAAATGGCGCTACCCAGTACAAACAAAGTATAAAAAAGTTAATAATTCCTTGAGAAGTGGGAATTTCCTGCTCCCATTGCTTATCTGGAAATATGCTATCTTTTATTAACCAAAGAAAACCATAAGTACCGTGAAGGGAAAGATAAACCCAAGCTCCAATAGTAAAATTGTGGTATAAAACCATTAATCCTAATACGATAGCAAATGTTAGACCTTTGTGAAAATTAATGGGATGCTTTATTTTCATATTTTAGTTTTTGTTGATTTCCTGTAGACTGGTGTTATCCTTAAAAGTTAAGGACGGAATCTACCATGAAAGTAGCAGGAAACGAACAAAGGAAAATCCTCAATTGGGATGAATTGAGATTAGTGTTTGATAAGGGTTTGACTAACCCACGCGACATAATCAAACATGATTTCTGGACATTGTGCTTTGTTAATTTTATGGTCTAAGTATATCAGGGGTTTTAGGTGTTCTTTATTATTAATTTATCAAACGAAGTCTAGGAGAGACAGTAAAATTTGCATTTTAGTGATTGTCATCTATATCAGTCTTAACATCATTATTTAGTCCTAATTCAGCCAGTGCAACTTTAGTTTCCTCAATCTTTGGGGTAGCTATTTCTCCCTCTACTAAAACCTCCACTTTTAATGTTAATTTCAAATCTTTGGTGGTTGCAAATTTAGATACAACTTTCGTGTAAAAATTCATCCATTTTTGCGGTGTAATTACACCACTCCACTTTAATATTTTTGGTAATACAACTGGGGTTATCATCTCAGGTTCATCTTTTGGTTCTGGTTCATCTTGTGATTTTTTCCTATGACTATCAGAGGGCGTAGGTTTCTCTCCTAGAGTATTTGGAACCGCTGTAAAACCACTTTTATTATTATCTGGGTTGTTAGTAGTAGTTTCCCCAGTTTCTGGTGGTGTTGATGGCTTTTGGGGAATAGAAACACTTGCAGCTAAAGCTGTTTGGTAAGCCTCTGCTGTTTCTTTAGTAATGATAAACATATCCTCAGAAATTTCTACATCTTTCACAGAAAAATCACATTGAAAATAAAAAGGTTCATAACCATTATTACTTTTACCAACATAAGCTAAAGTTCCCTCCTTGACACCGCGAGATATAGCATCTTTGACGGACTGACTATTCACATCACTATTTAACAGTCTGGGAAACAGTGGAGATGCAAAAAAAGCATCGCGGACAGCTTTGGTACTCCACTCTGTAAATGCAGGTGGCCAATTTCTACTTAAAAAGCGCGGGTTAATAATATCAATAACGTCATCACTTTGACGTAAACGATTAATAATTAAACCTACTAATGTAGTAGATTTAGATTGAGTAGAGTTTACTTGACCCAAATCTATGACACGGATTTTGTTATCTTTCCCTAATAAAGCCACAAATTTATAAGCATTCCAGACGCTTTCTTTTAAATTAGATTCACATTTTCTCAAATTTTCCTCTAACTGACGTTTTTGGTTTTCATCTAATCTTTCTTTTTCCTCATCGTTAATATCTTCCCATGCTAAAACTTTTCTCGCTTCCTCTCTTAACCTGGTATCAGTATCAGCAACAGCCCAAATTATGGCACTTTTAAATGTTCTGTCTGATGTACCACATTCTTTAGTCATAGACTCCATCTTTTTTAAAGTCTGATTATCTTGTAGAGAATGTTCTGGTGCTAATATAGCTAAAGTTAAAACAGGACGATTAGAAATCGTCCCAGAACTTTCTGGAAAATAAGTTAATTGTATTCCTGGATGAGAAGTAAAAACTGTTTGAATTTCGGCTTTTACTCTTTCTGTAATTCTTGATGATTGGACATTGGCACGACGATCCGCTAAAATCTTATTTAAATTAGGTGATATACTAAAACGATATTTATTTTTTTCTATTGACAAATAATAACAATCTGTAGCCAATGTCTCTAAAACTGTTTCTACATTGCCAATATCTAAAGATGGTTCTGCCACCGCTAACCGAATTTCTGGGATAGTAGATTCAGCCCGTAAAATACCACCATTAGATTCAAAAAATATGCTAGTTGTAACTTTACGGTGCAGTCGTGCTTTTTTAATTTGCTCATCAGCTTCCGCATCCAAACGCACTGCATGGGAATCCTTTTTACCACAAATATCCGTTGTTACTGCACCTTCTAATCTATTTTCGCCTAATTGTCCAAAAACAGCAACGCGAAATTGTGGGTCATCTAGTGGTGCAGTTCCTAACGTAATTAAAGGATCACGGTGTGCGCCTTGATATCCTTCTTTATAGGCATGAGACACCCACAAAGCTAATAAACGCAATACTCCCCTAGTCCGTTGGAAGCGGGGTAAAACTTGCCATTTGCGCTCAAATACTGATAATACTGAAGGATGAAAAGGATAGGTAGCATAAAAGGCTTCACGGGGATTATTCAGGGGAAACCAACTAGGTAGTTGTTGGCGGTTATCTAGTACCCAGTCAGCGTATTCATTGCAAGTGGCGATCGCATCTTTTGGTAACATAATCCTACCGTCAGCAGTTACAGCCCCAGCATCCCATTCAAAAAGTCTTCTTCTAATAATTTCTGAAGTTTCCGCTTCTGCTGACATCATAATAGGTTTACCCACCCGATCCAGCATTTTTTTAAATCTTTGTTCATCCCCTTCATCAGCTGAAGTGTATTCCATTTCTGAAGCAGGAATGGAAACTACTAACACCACATTATCTGAACCTCTAGCGGTTTCTGATAATGCTTGAATGAAATTATATAAACTATTGTGATAACCATCTTTTCGATATGTACTCACATAGTTGATAATTTCATCCATTAATATTAAACAGGGTTTATCTTTGGGCAGAAATTGTTTAATCACATCGCCTTTAGGTTCAGTAAATCTTCGCTCATGTTCTGCTAATATAGCTAAGGCATTTTCTCCACCTAATTGATAAGCAATTTCTCCCCAGGGTGTTTTCCGTAATGGTATACCATCAACTCCACCACGGCCATGAATAGAATCAAATTCAGTGCCGACAAACACGGCTACTGCTGCTTCTGGAACGGAAGAAATACCAGCTTTTTGTAATATCTTTTGTACACCAGTCCAATTATTAGCAATAGCACCACCTTTAGCTAGATGATAGAGTAAAGTTAAAGCGTGGGTTTTACCACCACCAAATTGAGTCGAGAGATTAAAAATAGCAGAGGTTTCTGTTTTTTCACCAGATAACCGCCGCACAACTTGGGCGGAAAATTCAGTTAAATATTTAGTTAAATAAGTACGGTCAAAAAACCTTTCTGGTTGTTGATAGTCAGCAGGTGCTTTTTGATTTCTGACCTGATCTAAATGTACTGCAAATTCCGCAGCATCTAAGGGTTTACAGTCCCGGAGGTCTTGGCGGGGTGTTAGTCCATCAATTTTATACCAAGGTTTAATAGTTGCCATAGGTTTTAGGGTGTGAGATAAATGTGTGAGTGTGCAAGGTAGGTTTTAATAGTTCAATTAATTATTGAATAGTGGAACAGGTTGACAGGCAAGATGCCTGTCCCACATTTGAGGGTAATTTTTTATATTGATTGTAAAAATAATCATGTTGTAGGGGTTTAGCAGTGACGAGAATATGGGTTGTGTGGACTATTCCTATGCTAGAGTATGCTAAAGTTGCCAGTATTTGTTTCTAACTGCCACCATTTAAAAAACCCGTAGGGAAAGGTAGCAGAATCATCTCGACTACCTACTACTATAATGGTTTCACCGTCAAGTTTCATTCTGTCTGTTAAACTCATAGCTTGCAGCACTTCATCGCGTAAAAAACTAATTAGGTGAGCGCGTTCTTCTGCACTGCGACGGTAGCAAAAGACTATTCTTAAATCTGCACGGACGCATAATACTTTCCAAAGCGAGTAGGCACTGCGGTTAATATCTTTACTATTTTCTAATTCCATGACCGCAATAGGAAACCGCCAGCTTGTATTACCGGATGCAAAGGACATGACATCTAAAGCTAAGTATTCACTGGGAGATACAGGAAACAAGCCTAGTGGATGTCCTTTAGCGGAGGAATGCCAACCCATTGCTGTAGAAGTTGAGACAACGGTAGTGGTTAAAGCGGTTGTCCATTGACCAAGTTGTCCTTTTAAAGCTGCTTGTTTTAACGGGTCAGCATTTTCAGGTTTTTGTAGGGTTTGCCAGAATTTAGCTTGCCACTGGGAGGCGATATTTTGCATCATGAGAATCCTAGTCCTTTCTTTCTGGCTAATACCCCATCTACCCAGCGTTTTTCCTCTGTGCCAGTGGGATATAATGCTGATAATGCCTGAGCAAGTCCCCAAAAGCGTTGGTCTTTTCCTGCTCCTTCATCTACTAAAAAGCGTTTTAAGGCTTCGCTACGTCCGGCAGCAAATAAAATCATACTTTGGTGAATACAGTCTAGTGTGGTGTTACCTAGTTGGGGTAGGTTTTTCTCTCCCCAGTCTGTATCTTCTTCTGTCTCGGTGATACCTAACACTGCGAATAAGTTGAGTTGTTCAGGTTCTTTCTTTTTGCCTTTTTTACCTTTGGTTTTGCTGGGGGTTTGGGCTTCTTCTTTGCCAAATAAATATTCGATACGTTCTGATACAGGTAAAAGTCTGGCGGTGCTGCCTTTGACCTCTACTAAGCGGGTAAGTTGTTCTAAATGTGCGCCTAGTCCTTGGGCTATTTTCCGGGCTGCGTCAAATTCTAAGGTGTAACCGCCGGTTTTAGTGGGTTTGCTGCTGGTTTCGTCGTCGTCTTCGTCGTCGGTTTCTGATTCGTTGGTTTCGTTGTTGTCGGCGCTACCTGTGGAAAGTGTCCATAACCATATAGCGGTGAGGCGGGCATCTTCTTCAAAGCTGGTGGTATCGGCGTTAGAGAATATCATACTCAATGCTTCTTTGGAAACTGCCGCCCAAACGTATTCTAGATATTCTTTGAGGGTGACAAGTTCGCCGGAGGCTTTTTCTACGCGGTCGTAGCGGGAGAAGATTTCTAAAGCCGGTCCTAAGCAAGCAAAGATGGCATCTGCACCGACTACGCCTTCTGATGCTAGTCTGGGCATCCATTCATGGATACGCTGAGGCAGTTCTTGGAGTACGTCGCGCCAGTCGCCAATGAGTGCGGAGTCGGGAGTGCGGGGACGGCAGACTATGTGGACGGATGAAGCAAGGGCGGCTGTACCCATTGCATTCATTCTAGTTCCCATTTCTGTATCAATAGTCCATGAAGCTGTTATTGTCCAACCTGCATCTACCATCGCTTGTAGTTGTGCCTCCCATCCAGATGTAGATTTATGGGCAAAGACAATTACCCCAATTCCTTCTGGGGATAAAATACGGCATCCTTCCGCCATTGCTTTTCCCATTTGGCGCTCAAAATAGGCTTTATCTTTTCCCTGAGTTGGATTTACAATACATTCTTCTTCTTTAGGGGTTAATTCATCATTAAAAGGAATCCCAATAGTTTTAGGCAGTGTCCGTTTTAACCACACATAGAAAAAGTCGGACAAATCAGAATATTCAATACTGTCATAATATGGAGGATCTGTAATTAATGCTTGAATAAAATTATCGGGTAATGGGTGATTTGTTGCACTTGACTGTTGGGTTTGTCCTATTATTTCATTATCGGTAGTACAATTAGTTTCACATACACCTAAAACCCATTGCAAAGCACCATCTAAACCACCTGTAGCACCAGAAAATGAATTAGCTTCGGCAATATCCCAAACCATTGGTATTGCTTGCCTTGCAAAAAGTCCTTCAATGTTTTCTCGTGTTGTATGCCAACGTGATAAAGATGTTAATGTATTGGCTTGTCTATCAATTGCTAAACTTAAACAAGTTTGCACAGCATCAGCTAAACCCTTATTTTTACTATCTGCTAACTTTTCTCCCACATCTTTAACCAATTTCACCAAAGTAGTTAAAGCTAAATTTTGACGATGGGTAAATAATTCTCCGAATTGACTGATTCCGTAAGACTCTAAACGAAAACTTCTGCTTTGAGGAGGTACTGGTTCATTAGGAATTAAACTCAAATTTCCATTATGTTCATTAACCCTTTTTTCTAACTCAATACTGGCATTTTTAATAGCTTCTAAATCCTGTGCATTAGGCAACCGATAAAACCTTCCTTGTTGACTTGTTCTAGTAGTCACCACACAGTATAATCTCGCATCATTAGCCCCACCTTGACGAGCTTTAAATTGTGTTCTCACCGAAGCCACAGGAGTAGTATAACCACAACAGGGACAAGTGGCAGAACCTCTTTTGACAGTACCATCAAAACTAGGATTTTTTACTTCAATTTCTGGGTGATCACTAACTACCCATTTACTCTTTTGCTTTTCTATAATTTCAAAATCTACCCGCTTTTCTTCCGGTTGAGGAATTATCCTTAAACCAATATTGCGATTACTTTTTTTACACAACCACAAGGATGATCTTAACGGTACTTCCGCACCACATCCTGGACCTTCACAAATAATAGTCCGCGCCCATAAATAAGCTATTGGGGTACTACCATCAGCATCTTTCGGATAAAATTGGGCTAACTCTTTTTCTGCTTCTTCCTTTACCCACTGTCCCCATTTTCGCACTTCATCCGCTAACTGTTGCCCATATTTGGGAATATATTCCAAAACCACCTTATTTAACAACACCGCCACCGGGTTAATATCAGAAGCAAAAGCATCCGCACCCACTCGCAACGCTTCCAAGGGAATAGAACCACCACCAGCAAAAGGGTCAACTACTAAGGGTTTTGTTCCTGGTATTCCTCCTAATGCTTCATGGGCTGCTTGAGTTAAATTCCGACTGGTTTCTAAATAATCAGCTTGGGTAGAGTTATCCCAATTGGCAAAATCAGCAATAAAATCTAGTAAGCTATTTCTTAATATATTCCAGTGTTGAATATTATTACTATCTAATTGATTTTCTAGTTTAGCTAAAACTTGCCATTTACTCCAAATTTCAGTAGAACAATGTTTAGATAATTCTTTATCTGTTGCTGCTTTTTTCGCAAAATTATTAATATATTCTGTAGCTAAATCCCGAAAAGATTGGGGACAGTTTTCATCAACAGGGTCAGGCCATAAAGTCGCACACATTACAGACCGACATACTCCTAAAGGTTTCCGCGACCACCAAATATGTAAGGTAGAAATATGCCCATGTCTGATGGATTTCTCCCGTCTTGCGTGGGCGGAAATGCGTTTAATGGGTAGGTCAACTTCGATGAGGCGTTTAGGGTATTTGGTGGTATTCATGGTCAGAATTAGGATTTACAGGATGTTTGTCAGAATCAGGATGTCCAGGATTTAAGGATTTACAGGATTGTTATTTATCAGTTGTCTGTGAGTTAATCACATTTTATTTGTCAGAATCAGGATGTCCAGGATTTAAGGATTTACAGGATTGTTGTTTATCAGTTGTCTGTGAGTTAATCACATTTTATTTGTCAGAATCAGGATGTCC